>CAMJDT010000042.1 GCA_946404495.1 uncultured Bacteroidales bacterium | reverse complement strand
TTTTTAAGATACCAATCCAGTAAACGAGTCAACCTTTTTCAGGTTTAGTCACCGAAATTTTTTCTCCAACTTTTCCGAGCCATTCTCGAGAAAATCTCGATCCAATCTCGAGACATTTTCAGGGGCTTTTGACTCCTAATTATGCCTTTGGACTAAAAAAGTACACTTTTTTTTGCATATGTCAGAAAAAAGTCGTAACTTTGCAGCCGCAAAGTTTTGGAAACGAAAAAACACTATAATATGAGAAACGCCATTCTAAAGGTAAACAAGCTATTGGGTATAGCCCTCCTTTCACTTTTCATTTTTCATTTTTCGCCTTCTGTAGCCAATGACTACCTGGAGCAGAAGGAGCATTACACGGTGATGAACGTAGGTAACGGTGTGTACCGGTTCTATATCCCCATTTGGGTATATGGCCGCGCGAACGACTACTACCTGGATTCGTACAACGCGCGCAACAATAACGACGACTCGTACATCTGGTACTCGCTCAAGCCAAACCAGGAACGCGGAGCTAACGATGTGCACCGTATCGCGACGGTGGCCGCCCGGCGTTATGGTCTGAACGATGAGAATGATGAGGGCGGTCCCGGCGAAGGCTTCATCTACATGCATGCCGGTAGTGCAGTCATTCAGAATATGAAGGACGGTACGAAGTTATCCATCCCGGAAGGCGACGATACGTATTGGGACCAATGGACCAATTCGCTCAAGCTCAAACGTTGGAACCACGACGGGCATGTACGCATCACCTATATCGAGTTCGACTGGTATCCTCCGCAGGAGTTAGCCGGTAAGGACTTCTACTGGGGCGTGAGTGCGAATATCTACAATAAATATTACGGCGAGAGCTACTACAAGAAATGGTGGAAGATGGATGAGCGTCTGAACATGAGCGACCCGCAGACGCCGGAATTGTTCACGCCCTACCTGTATGCTGTGGACGATGAGGGTGTGACGGGTTACGGCAATGCAGCGGTGCAGTACGTGACCTATCAACAAGGTGTCAGCTACCATACCTCGCTTAACCCAACCGAGGTACCTATCTCCGATAACTCGGGTGCGATTATTGTGCCGACTTTGGACACGGTACAGCGGCTGTTCAACGCGACCTTCCAAGTGAATGTAAGCAATAATCAGGCTAATCCGCAGATCTTCACGCTCAAGACGAACGCGGTCAATATCCCCGCGTACCATCGTATCTATGATTTTGATGCGGAGGAGGTACTGGATGAGCAGCAGAGTGTGACGGGCAAGGTGAAGCTGAGTTGGGGGATTCGATATCCGGGTGCGGAAGACTTGATGAACGGCGATGTGTTCCAAGTAGAGCGTGCGCTGACGGAAGATTTCTCGGATGCGCAGCAAATCGCCGTACCGAGTTTCTCAGCAGATGTGGCTTCGTATACCTTCGAAGATGACCCGACAACTGTATTGCTGGAAGATACAGCCTCCAACACCGCTCAGTCGAGGCGTGCCAGCGAAGAGGGGCAGTTCGTTGCTTTGGATGATTCCGGCAACGTGAAGATTCAATACTATGCGCGACTGACCAGCAACACCATCTTCAATCCCGGTAGAACTATTTACTACCGCGTACGTCGTGGTTCATCGGCCGTTTGGGGCTGGCACGAAGGTTTTGCACGGAGTACGGAGCTCAAGAAGAACAACTACCTGGCTCCGCTCGCCGAGCAGCAAGAAACCTATACGATGGATCCGGACTACGAGAACAACCGCAAGGTGCATTTCAACATCAAGTTGGATAATAAGCCTGTATCGCTGCAACCGGAGGCAGAGAGCCTTTGCGAGTTGAAGACCTTTGTTCAACGTATCAACGGGATGATACCTATTCGTCTGAGTGTGCGCGGTTCGGGGGGAGTGAATCCGTCGGACTACCAATATATGCTCTATTACCTGCCGCCTGAGGGTACGCTGCAACAGACGATACTGCCTCTCGAGACCGGCAATATACTACAAACGGAGGTAGAGGCCGGAAGCATGGTCCAAATCAGCGTCCTGAACTCCCAAGGCAAATCGGTCAACACGCTGAACCTGATAGGCAAATTGGATGATATAGCCGCTTATATCGCCGATTGGGAGTTGTACCCGGGCAGCGGAACCAAACTCTCTGACTATACCTATGAGGACGAGGCAGCGATGCAAGATTCGTTGGATCAATTGATGACTCGCTACCCCTTGCCGGATAGCGCACGGCATGTGCTTTATACGAAACTGGCGAATCAGATAGGCTCTGCCAACCAGAGCGGCATGCGCCGTAACTGGGACAGGAATGCCATCCTTTACCTGCAGCGTATATCGGTCGAGACCGGCGACACGCTTGAGTACCCCGTTCCGGCTGACAGCATCAAGCGGCAGGCGGATGGTTCGTGGGTGGCGCATATGGAGAATACCGCCGATCGGAGTTGCACACACTACCGCTATGCGGTACGTATCGACCAGACAGGTTCGGTGCTCAAGGTGCTGGATCCAATCGAGTTACAACCGATTGCATTGAACGGTCCGGATTTGTATTACAACGACGTAGCGGATATTGCCCGCTTCGATGCTTCGCAGGGTACCGACCGCTACGGCATCATCCTGACCTGGGAACAGACTCCGGGTGGCGTGGACTTCTATGAGTTGTCGCGTCGCGAGGCAGGCAGTACGGCGGCGTTTGACTCCGTCAAGAGGACGGTGGATAATGACTACCGCGATGATGACGTTGTGCCCGGTCAGGAGTACGAGTACCGAATCATGGTTTCGTACACCTGCAATGACACCACGACCACCGCTTTCGCTACCACAACCGGTTCCCGTTCCCCCTACGGCCTTATCAACGGACGTATCCATTATGCGGACGGTACGGGCTGTCCGAATATCCATGTGGCATTGCAGGCGGATGGCGAAGTAATCCGCTACACCGTCACGGACGAGATGGGACGCTACGCGTTTGACAGCCTATTGTACGGCGCCGGCAAGGACTATAGCATCATCCCGACGAGCTCGTATGCAGAGTTCCGATTCAATAACACATCGGCTACCACGGCATATGTCACCCTGTCTGCGGATAATCCCGTAGCAGAGGGCATCGAGTTTGATAATATATCCTCCGTTCGCTTCAGCGGCCGTGTGCTCTATTCCCTATCCTCTATTCCGGTACGCGATGCGAATATTTTGCTGGATAGCAATATGGTCTATCTCGCCGGAGGTCCGCTTCGCACGGATGCGTCGGGTAACTTCGAACTGCAAGTACCGATGAACCATTCATTTACCCTGCAAGTCGTCAAGGAAGGACACACCTTCGAAGGAGACGGATTTGTCAGAATGAGCAATGACAGCAACCTCGTCCTGACCAAACCGCTCGACGGAGTGCGGGTTTGGGACAAGACGAAGGTGCGCTTAGCGGGACGTCTTGTCGGCGGTAAGAAGCAGGCCGATATGCTGCTTGGCTTTGGTTATAGCACGAATAACTTAGGTGATGACCTGCAGTTGGTATTGGAACTGGAGGGTGATAATATCTCGCATATCGTACGGGACGAGGATGACCTGACGCGTGACACGCTCGAATACACCGTGCCGCATATCGTGCATGACTTGGTGCATGGCACGACGGACACGGTAGGTGCGACCGCGATGCACTACCAGAAGAAGCGCATCATCATCAACCCCGACCCTGTGACGGGTGAATATTGCGCCGACCTGTTCCCGGTGCGGTATAAAGTGACGCAGGCTACCGCACGCGGCTACTCGACACTCTTTGCGGAGGGTAAGACCAGCGAGGTGATTGACCTCAGTAATGCGGCTACTAATCACGCCGGAGAGGCGGATGGTGACAAGACCGTTCACTGGAACGAGAAATACTGTATCACCTACCGTTCGCCCATTGATATCAGTTGTATCCAGATGCGGTATGGTATTGCGATGCCGTATTACGGCGAAGAGTTCATGACGCGGCAGAATATTCTCAACGAGCAGGTACGGATCCCATTGGCTCAGAAAGATACGAACGACGTCTATCAATATACCTTCGGCTATCCCGTCTTCGCGACGGCCAATTACTCCTTCCGCATCACGGCGCACGAGGACTATTACTACAACAACGACAAGAACTCCATCAAGCACGAGGTAGTAAGTATCAACGGCGGCACGATGAAGGTCTATAACGGTCTGCACGCCTCCGAAGAGACGCAGACCTTCTCCGGTTTGTTCCCGAAATGGGAGCATGCGACGCAGCACTTCCTGATGATGACTAAAGAGACAGATGAGGAGGGACAGATCGACATCACTGTTCCGGTGGACTATGTCTCGTTCGCGAAAGTCGGCGATCAGGCGCTGCGTATCCTCACGGTGTCGGTAGAGTCCGACGGACGGTATATCGAGAAAGAGGTAGTGAAAGGCTATGTCACCGGTAACCGCAGCAAAGGACGCGATTATATGGCGTCTGTAGATGGCGGTGTGGATCTGATGGATGTACTGCGTGACCCGCCGGGAGCCAAGAGTTACTCCTTCTTGGAGTCAGGCACATCCTTCCATTACAGTTATATGCAGAATATTAACACGAAGTTCGGCGTCGATTTGAACTTCAAATACGGTACGGGCAAGACGCTGTTCTTAGGTAACTATCTATCTGTTCCTTCGGGAGGACCGGGTCCAGTTACGGGTCAGACCATCAGTGCTACGCACACCAATACCTTCGACATACCGCTCACCTTCGCTTGCAGTTTCAAATGGGGAGGTACGTACACCTTCACGACGTCGGACCGTATCGAGACGGGCAGCGACAACTGGTTCGTAGGCTCCAGGGGCGATGTGTATATCGGTGTATCGAAGATTGTGTATGCCGAGCTGACGGATGCAGTTAAACCGGTTGACTCACTGACCTATTCGACCTATGCCGCCCAACTGTCGGAGAACGTCGGTCACACCGCCAACCGGACGACGGTGGCGGAAGGAACCGGTCTCGACGGACAGAAATACTACCTCGTTATCGGTGAAGAGATGGGAATGGGGGCGACCGTAAAAGGTTCGTTCGCCTACTCGCAGGATTATATCCTGACCGTTCTGTTGCCGCAACTGCTTAAGGAGCGCGATGCATTGCTCGTGACGGGTGATTCGGCTACGGTACAGGCTCTCGCGGATGTCAAACAGGAGCCCGTCTATTGGTCGCATGTCATTCCGACCGATACCACCTACGCCCTTACCAACTACGAGAAGGTTATCCCATCGAATGATTCTATCTCGGAGTGGGTGGATATAGACCGCGTGGAGGAGTACAACAGCACGATATATAGTTGGCTCGAAATCATCCGAGAAAACGAGAAAGAGAAGATCACCGTATTCGATAAGGTCAATGCCGATCTGGTGGGTAACTATTCCGTGAGCAACGGTGTCAAACAAACGCATACAGAGACCTATAATGCTACCACCACGTGGGCCTTCAAGTTAGGCGGAGGAGGAAGTCCGAATGCGAATCTTACAACGCTTAAAATGGGTACGGGTAAACAAACCCGCCAGTTGTCGCAAGCAATAGACCAGTTGAAACAGTTGTATACTATGGCAGCGAACAATGCGAATAATGTAACTGCGAATGACGGAATGTCACATCCGTTCAATGTCGATTTCCACTTCCCGGAAGCATCGACCCAGTTTACATTCACACCTATCCTGGATATCGACGGAGACGGCGATCCGGAGAGTGTCAAGGGCTATTCGCGCACGTCCGGCTATGTGCTCGAACCCGATGAGTACAGCTATATGAACGTTGATGTGTTCCGTCGTCGCGAGCCGAAGCATCAATTCAACAAGGACACCTATGATGCGCGCGACGAACTGGATATGACTACCTATGAAGACGACTCCTATCTCTACGGCTCGTATATCTTCCGTCTCAACGGCGGCGCGTCCAAGTGTCCGTGGGAAGGACCGGAAGAGTCGCTCTTCTATACCAGCGGATCGAACCCCGTACTGATGTCACAGGGTACGCTCAAGTTGGAGAACCCCAAGATCGATATCCTCGACTACGAGGTAAGCGACATCCCGCACGACCAGCCCGCTATCATTCATATCCGTCTGAGCAACGAGAGTGAACAGACCTTCGAGAGCTACGTAGTATTCAAACTCGTGCTCGTCGATGCTTCTAACCCCAACGGCGCGAAAGTGCTGATGGACGGCTTCCCCTTAACCGGTGACGGACGTGCGATCAAACTCAACCCGGGTCAGTCGATCGACAAGACCATCGAGGTCTATGCCGGACAAGGCAACGACTTCGAGAACCTCACCCTCATGTTGGCTTCCGGATGCGACATCTTGAACTTCCAGAAAGCATCCTTCTCCGTGCATTTCCGTCCGACCAGTTGCGATGTCAATATCGTAACACCGCACGACAAATGGGTGATGAACACCCTCTCGCCCAAGGACTCGACGGGTTGGTACCTGCCGGTAGTCATCGACGGCTACGACATCAACTATCCGAACTTCGATCACATCGAGTTCCAATACAAACTCACCAAGCAGTCTGACGACGGTTGGGTGAACCTCTGCTCGTACTATGCCGACAGTACCTACTTCAAGGATGCATCCGGCTCCAAACAGATGATGACAGCGGGAGCTATCGAGAACATCGCTTTCTACGGCGAACGCGATCCGATGGAGCAGCAATACGACCTGCGTGCAGTATCATTCTGCCGCTACGGCACCTCCTACCTTACGCGGACATCGAACGTACTCACCGGTATCAAGGATACACGCCCGCCGCGCGTATTCGGCGAACCCGAACCCGCCAACTCGATCCTGGGTGTAGGCGATAACTTGCTGCTGCGCTTCAACGAACCGATAGCGGGTAACTACCTCGACGAGGATAATAACTTCCAGATCACCGGCATCACCAACGAGACCGGTTTCTCGGCAGCTACCTCCCTGCATTTCTACGGCAACGCTTCTGCTACCACCAAGGCCAAACGCGACCTGACGGAGACCGACTTCACCATCGATTTGATGATCCGTCCGACGGTAGCCAACAACCGCAGCAGCGATATGATTCTCTTTGAGACCGGCGACGAACAGGTGAACAAGCAGTTGATCCTGACCAAGGACAATATACTGCGACTCGTTCGGACGAACGGACAGAACTTCCTCGCCAAGTCCTCCAAGAAACTCGAAGACATCCGTGCTTTCACGCGCGTCATATGCGTCTATGAGAAAGGAGGTAAGACGCGCTTCTATCTTGGTACGGAAGATGTGACGTCCAATACGCTCGGCGCAGCAGAGAATACGGATGAGGGTCAGGATCGCAGTGCTTACTTCCGCTTCGGCACCACCTACGAGGGCGATATGCTCGAGGCACGCATCTGGACCAAGGCGCTGACCTTGGAAGAAATCAGTGCCACCGCCAATCGCTCGCTCACGGGCTACGAACGCGAACTGCTCACTTACTACCATATGAACGAGGGTAAGGGTGAGACCGTTACCGACCACGCACACGGTGCTACGCTCTATCTCAACGGTTGCAGCTGGAATAAGCAGACCGGCTACTCGCTGAGTTTGGACGGCGAGCGGGTGAAACTCAACGGTAACCTGCTCAGCCGCTCGGCGATCTACGACATGACGATGATGCTGTGGTTCAAGGCCGAGACGGGCGGCACGCTCTTCGACTCCAAGGATATTCAGCTGAACGTTCCCGCAGGCTATGCAGACGGCAAATGGCATCATATGGCGCTGACCGTCAGCCGAACCTTCAACAACGCAGCCCTCTTCCTCGACGGCAATATCCTCTACACCTACGATGCTACCCGGATAGGTGCTCTCACGGGTGTGATGTACCTCGGCGGTGACGGCTTCAAGGGTACTATCGATGAGTTCGTCATCTTCGAACAGGCGCTGCCGAAGTCGCTCGTGGAGCTGTACGACGAGAACGCCCTCACCGGCGATGAAATGGGTCTGATGGCCTACCTACCTTTCGAGGAACAGTACACCAACCCCAACGGTATCATCGAGCAGCGCTTCTCTATCAACGACCGGCGGATCTTCCGCGATGCCAACGGCAACGTGGTGAACAAAATTGTTCCGCTCGTCAATGACCAAACGGTAAATGAACAAATGGTAAATCGTGATAACGCCCCGATCAAATCGAAGGGCGTACTGAGTAAGATGTATTTCGATTGGTCGTTCAACAACGACGAACTCATGATTAATATCCTCAACCGCGACTACGAGGTCAACAAACAGTCCATCTACGTCACCGTACGCGACGTGGAGGACCTTAACGGCAACCCGATGACTTCGCCCGTCACCTGGACCGCCTTCGTGGATCGCAACAGCCTCAAGTGGTCGGAGAAAAAAGTGCAGATGACCGTTGAAGACAATAACCAATCACCAATCACCAATCACCAATTATCCATTATCAACAATTCCGGCAAGCGGCACACCTACACGATCGAATCGCTTCCGTCGTGGCTGAGTGTCAACAGCTCGTACGGCGCTATCGATCCGCTCGGAGAACAGATCATTCGTCTAAGCTTCAATACGCAGATAGCCGTCGGCGAATACAGCGATCTCATCTACCTCACCGACGAGAACGGCCTGAGCGAACCGCTGCAGGTTGAATACACCATCGAGGCGATTCCGCCCTATGACGCAGTGGACGAGGGCAAATATCCCTACAACATGTCGATCTGCGCGCAGGTAAAGATCGGAGAGACGTACGATAGCGACGAACGCGACATCGTCTATGCCTTCTATCGCAACGAGTGCGTGGGAATGGAACATGTAGCGTTTGATAACAGCACCAATAAGTCCAAGGTCTATCTCACCGTCTTTGGCAATGACGACATGAACCGTAAGACGATTCGTTTCCAACTCTGGCAGGCTTCCACCGGACGCATCTATGACCTCTCTACCAATCGTGACGTCCTCTTCTCGCACGGATTCGTCTATAACTGTGGCGACGAGACCCCGCTCATTCTGACCACTACCGGCAGCCGGACACAGACGATTGACCTCAACGCGGGTTGGAACTGGATATCGACGAATCTGGACTTGGCTGCTACGGACTATAAGTTGTCCGCCTGCATGACGGGCAACGATCCGTGGAGCAATACCGACCTCATCAAGGATCCTGTCACACGCTCCTTCAGCACCTACGACGAGTCCTCCGACGCCTTCGTCGGCACGCTGCAGGAACTCCACAACTCCGATATCTATATGTTCTACTGCGCCAACGGCAATACGCTGCGGATCTCGGGTGAGTTGCTCGCGGAGGATTCGATGCATGTATCCGTACGCGGCGACGGACAGTGGAGTCCGATGCCCTGCCTCTTCGATGAGACCACACCGCTGAGCGAAGCCCTCGCTGACTACTACGGCGATGCTACGCCCGGTGACCTCATCAAGGCGCGCAACCGCTTCGCTACCTTCACCACCGATCTGCGTTGGGAAGGTAACCTCACCGCGTTGCGTCCCGGCGAAGGATACCTCTTCCGCCGCATGGCTCCCGGAACGGTGGATATCGCCTTCTATCGTCAGTCCGCTTCCGCCGCTCCGCGTCGCACTAATGCAGACGATCAAGCGAACAATAACCAATCACCAATAACCAATCACCTTTATACCAACCCCGCGGCCGCTACCAACATGACCCTCATCGCCCGCATTGATGAGCCAATGGCCAATGCCAACGCCAATGCGGAACTCCGCGTCTTCGTAGGCGATGAATTGGCTTGCGTTGCTACTCCGATTTCGATCTCCAACGACGAACGACCAACGACCAACGACCGGTACTACTTCCTCACCGTTCAGAGCGATAAGGTAGGTGAGTTGCGCTTCGAATTGGACGGCGAGAGCTTGGAGCCTTTCGACATCTCGACATCTCGAGGTCTCGAGATCTCCTATTCCGCCGATTCTCACTACGGCACCCTCGAGTCGCCCGTCGTGCTAACGCCAACGGCCAATGCCAACGTCTACAAGGTCTTCGAGGACGGTCATATCTACATCATCCGAGATGGTGAGAAATACACGCTGACCGGTACGGAAGTTGAGTAAAGACGGTTGAGTCATTGAAAAAATCGCAGGTTTTGAACAAAAATCTGCGATTTTATTTGTGTATGTCAGAAAAAAGCAGTACCTTTGCAGGCTGTTTGTGCGCGAGTGCGCACATATGTAAGGTGTTAATTAGGAAAAAAATGACTATACAGGTTAGACGATTAATGGTAGGAGCAGCTGTGCTGCTTGGCTTAGTGAGCGGTCTGAAGGCTCAGAGTTCAGACGCGCTCTCAGGACGTTTTTCGATTCGCAGTAACGGCGAACAGGTCGTGTTCTCCCGCGGCAATCTATGCTTGCAGATCGAGAACTCCGCGTGGTATTTCGCCGCACATCAGTACGACATCATCGGAACGCTGAATATCTTCGGCGGTGCGCTGAGCACGCCGATCGACCTCTACGGTTACAGCGGTTCCACGTACTACAACTGGGGTGTATCGCCCGTCAACGCCAACTCGCTGTTCGGCGGTGATTTTGTGGACTGGGGCGAGAACGCGATCGGTGACTCACCCGCCGGATTCTGGCGTACGCTGAGTTATACGGAGTGGGATTACCTGCTCAACCAGCGCACCAACGCTGCCGCCCTGCGCGGTGTAGCTACTGTCGGACAGCAGACCGGTCTTGTTCTGTTGCCCGACACGGCTACCTCTACGATTCCTGCTACCTACACTACCGACGAGTGGGTCACAGCCGAAGCCAACGGTGCCGTCTTCCTGCCCTTTGCGGGACGTCGTATCCGTGCCAATCGCGTGGATAGTATCAACACCCGCGGTTACTATTGGACCTCCACGACCTTCTCCGCCGACTATGCCGGACTCGTCAACCTCGGCACGACGGGCGTTAGCCTGGAGCAGTCGGAACGCATGCACGGTCACAGCGTGCGTCTGATTCACAGCATCGGTATCCAGCGCGACTCCATCTACCGCATCTCAGTCGGCAGCGACTGCTCGTGCTCGGATATCCCGGACACCAAAGCCGAAGCCCTCACCTTCCTGCTCAGCGCGGACGGTTGTCCCAACCAGCGCAGTTACCTCTTCGCCTACCGCGACCAAGTCATCCTGACGGCCGTAGCGGAGGAGTGCAAGGAGTTCGTAGCCTGGTCCGACGGCAATACCGAAAACCCGCGCACGATACGCCTGACGGGTAGTTTGACCCTCAGCGCTACGTTTAGAGACCTCAAGTATCGCGTCTCGTACGTCAACTATGACGGCAGTCCGCTGCTGCAAGACTCCGTCTTCTGCGGCGAGACACCTACGCTGCCCACGATTATCCCGACGCGTGAAGCAACAGCCGAGTATACCTACACCTTCGTAGGCTGGACACCTGAACTCGACACTGTCAAAGGCGATCAAATCTATACGGCACAATACGACAGCACCATCAACCGCTATCCTGTCGACTTTGTCGATTACAACGGCACCTTGCTCCTTAGCGACACGCTCGACTACGGTACGACTCCTGCCTATACGGGAACGACGCTGCCTTCCCGCGAGAGCACGGTGGCCTATGAGTACAGCTTTAGCGGTTGGACGCCGGCGTTTGCACCCGTCATAGGTCCGCAGACCTACACCGCCGTTTACGACAGCGTCTCGCTGCTCTATCAGGTCACCTTCCTCGACTACGACGGCGCTGTCCTCTTGACCGGCAGTTACGACTACGGCGAGACACCCGCTTATACCGGCGCTACCCTGCCCTCACGCGAAGCGACGGCGGAGTACACCTACACCTTCATCGGTTGGACCCCCGCTTTCGCGCCCGTTACCGAGGATCAGACCTATACGGCGCAGTACGACAGTGTCGTTAACCGCTACCGCATTGAATACCTCGACTACGACGGTACGCTGCTCTTCTTCGACACCTTAGCCTACGGCATGCGACCCGCCTATCAAGGTACGGAACCGCAGCGGGCTGCTACGGCTGAGTTTACCTACGCCTTCATTGGTTGGACGCCTGAGCTCGATACCGTCAAAGGCAATCAGGTCTATACCGCTACTTACGACAGCACCATCAACCGCTATCCGGTCGACTTCGTCGATTACAACGGCACCTTGCTCCTTAGCGACACGCTCGACTACGGTACGACTCCTGCCTATACGGGAACGACGCTGCCTTCCCGCGAGAGCACGGTGGCCTATGAGTACAGCTTTAGCGGTTGGACGCCGGCGTTTGCACCCGTCATAGGTCCGCAGACCTACACCGCCGTTTACGACAGCGTCTCGCTGCTCTATCAGGTCACCTTCCTCGACTACGACGGCGCTGTCCTCTTGACCGGCAGTTACGACTACGGCGAGACACCCGCTTATACCGGCGCTACCCTGCCCTCACGCGAAGCGACGGCGGAGTACACCTACACCTTCATCGGTTGGACCCCCGCTTTCGCGCCCGTTACCGAGGATCAGACCTATACGGCGCAGTACGACAGTGTCGTTAACCGCTACCGCATTGAATACCTCGACTACGACGGTACGCTGCTCTTCTTCGACACCTTAGCCTACGGCATGCGACCCGCCTATCAAGGTACGGAACCGCAGCGCGCAGCTACGGCTGAGTATACCTACGCCTTCACCGGTTGGACGCCGTCGGCCGTGCCCGTCACAAGCGCTCAGACCTATACGGCGCAGTACGACAGCATCGTCAACCGCTATCAGGTGCGCTACTTCGACTACGACGGTGCGCTCCTTCTGACAGACTCCGTCTCCTACGGCATCGTGCCGAGTTATCAGGGTACGACCCCGTCGCGCGAGGCGACAGCTCAGTACACCTACTCCTTCGTTGCCTGGACGCCTGCGTTCGATACCGTTCACGCCGATCAGGCTTATACGGCCGTCTACGACAGCGTCATCAATCGCTACCAAGTCACCTACAGCGACTTCGACGGTACACTGCTGATGATTGACTCTGTCGCCTACGACCTCGTACCCGTCTATCAAGGCAATACCCCGATGCGCGAAGCGACGGCACAATATACGTACACCTTCGCAGCTTGGACGCCGGCACTCGATACCGTCCGTGGTGACCAATACTACACCGCGACCTACGACAGCGTCCTCAACCGCTACGAGATCATCTTCGAGGACTACGACGAAGCCAAACTGCAGACCGACACGCTCGACTACGGTACGCTGCCGGCCTTCACCAACATCCTCCCGCCGCGAGAGGGTACTGCCGAGTACACTTACGTCTTCACGGGTTGGACACCGTCCATCGACTTCGTCACAGGCCCGCAGACCTATACGGCGCAGTACGACAGCACGATCAACCGCTACCAAGTGACCTATCTCGACTTCGATAGCACCCGCCTCGCTGCCGACTCCGTGGCCTACGGCGAGACACCCGCGTACAGCGGCACCCTGCCCTCACGTACTGCTACCGCGCAATATACGTACACCTTCACCGGTTGGACGCCGCTCTATGAGCCGGTCACCGGCGATCAGACCTACATAGCCACCTACGACAGCACCGTCAACCGCTACCAAATCGACTTCCGCGACTTCGACGGTACGTTGCTCCTTACCGACTCGCTCGACTATGGCCTGATGCCCGCCTATGCCGGCAGTGCTCTCCCGACGCGCGAGGCGACCGTGCAGTACACCTACAGCTTCGCCGGTTGGACGCCCGCTATCGACACCGTCACAGGCGATCAGACCTATACGGCGCAGTACGACAGCACCGTCAACCGCTACGAGGTGCGCTACTACGACTACGACAGCACGCTCATCCTAACCGACTCCGTTGCCTACGGCGTGATGCCCGTATATCCGGGTACGACGCCTCAGCGCGAAGCGACGGCAGAGTACACCTACGTCTTCGTGACCTGGACACCCGCGCTCGACTTCGTCAGCGGTGATCAGGCTTATATGGCCGTCTATGACAGCACGCTGAACCGTTACCAAGTTACCTACCGCGACTTCGACGGTACGCAGCTCCGCGTCGACTCGCTCGACTACGGCATGATGCCGGCCTACACGGGTGCTACTCCCGCACGCACAGCGACGGCACAATATACGTACACCTTCACCGGTTGGACGCCAGCGCTCGACTTCGTCGTAGCCGACCAGACCTATACGGCGCAGTACGACAGCGTCCTCAACCGTTACGAGGTGCGCTTCGTCAACTACGACGGCACGTTGCTGCAAGCGGATACTATTGCCTACGGCACACGTCCTGCCTACACGGGCTCGACGCCTACGCGCGCTACGACGGAGGCCTATTCGTATACCTTCCGCACATGGACGCCTGCCATCACGCCGGTAACCGGTGCGGCAACCTATACGGCTACCTACGACAGCACCGCCGTGCTCTACGCCATCCGCTTCCTCAACTACGACTCCACCGTCCTCTACCAGCGCCAACTCTCCTACGGTACGCTGCCCGTCTACTCGGGACGCACGCCTACCAGACCGGCTACGGCTGAGTTTACCTATACCTTCACGGGTTGGTTCCCGACGCTGACGGAGGTGACCGGCGATCAGGATTATATCGCCACCTTCCACGGCACACGCAACCGCTATGAGGTCATCTTCCGCGACTACGACGGCACGACGCTCCTTACCGACTCCGTCGAATACGGTCAGACGCCCGCTTATACGGGTGCGACACCTACGCGCGATGCCAATGCGCAGTACACCTACACCTTCACCGGTTGGACGCCGGCGCTCGCAGCCACCACAGCCAATGCCGTCTATACGGCGCTGTACGACAGCATCGTCAACCAATATAGCATCACCTTCCTCAACTACGACCTCACCGTCCTGCAGGTATCCAACGTGGACTACGGTACGATGCCGATGTATCAGGGTAGCGAGCCGCAGAAGGCGGCTACGCAGCAATGGACCTACCACTTTGTAGCCTGGACGCCCGAGTTGACACTCGTGACCGAGGCGGCGACCTATACGGCTGTGTTTGACAGCACCATCAATCGCTATACGCTCACCCTAACCGGTGATAACGCGACGCTCATCGGAGCCGGCACCTACGACTACGGCACCGTCGTATCCGTGGAGGCTGTAGCCGACGAGGGTTATCACTTCGTAGAGTGGTCCGACGGCGAATGGCGCAACCCGCGCGAGGTGACTGTGCTGGATCATATGAGCCTCACGGCGCTCATCGAGCTCGACTGCGTCGGACTCAACAGCGTGCCGGTAGAGAAGATTTACGAGTGGTTGCTGCTCGTCAATGTAACCGGCCTCGAGCAGCTGGGCTACACCGTCACGGAGGATGATGTGACCTGGTATCGCGCTATCGGAGAGGTGGACGATCCCGAACATAAGGACGATGACGAACTCGTCGGACGCGGGTTCTACCTCAAGGTGGGAGCTTCGTACGCAGGCTTCGGACGATTCTACGCCGTGGTCGATGTGTCGGGTAGCATGCACGTAGGCGATAACCTCTGCACGGGTCTAATCCGCTCGCAGGTAGTGCCCGTAGGCCTTACCGACATAGACGAGACCGCCGAGGCTTGGGCACCCTACCTCTATCCCGCTGCCCTGCACCCCTACGAGACGCTGACCGTCCACGGCCTGAGGCCGAATCAGGCGACCCGCATCCGCGTCTATGACGTAGCCGGACATATGCTCCATGAAGAGACATCCGAACGCGGACAGAGCGAGGCGATCCTCACGGCACCCGCGATAGCCGGCACCTACCTCGTGGAACTCAACAGTGATAGTGAACAAGTTGTATTACGCTTTATTGTCCTGCAATGATGAGAAAGACCCTTCTGATGATGATGCTCGCCGTGACAATGATAGCGGCAGCTGAGACGCACAACTTAACCGTCGGCCTCAACGCCGGCGCAGCCACCTATACCACCGATGCCGAGGCCTCCAACCGCTTCGGACCCTCGCTCGGGCTGCAGGTTAACTACACCTGCCTCTGGTCGCTGGGTAACTACTCACCCCTGTCGATGGGTATAGCTACCGGACTCGGACTCGGTTGGACGCAGACCGGCCTCTCGATGGATTGGCACACGCAATACGTCAATGTCGACTTCGCCGGCCACCAACTGCAATATACGATGCAGGGCACCGCTACGCAGAAAGACCGCCAGGTGCAGGCCGAACTGCCGCTGCTCTTGGCCTTCAAGGCTGCGGGCTTCCGCCTGAACGTCGGTCCGAAGGTGATGTACGTCTTTCCGCGTACCTACTCCCTCTCCTTAGGCGAGGCGAACTCGGATCTGGACTTCCTGGATTTCGGCGTACATATGAGCGATGACCCGATTGCCGGTCAACTCCCTGCCGACCGCATGACGCAGTCCGGATCGACCCCGACGCCGGCTCTCAATGTGCTGCTTACGGCGCAGGTGGGATATGAGTTCTTTATCAACGAACAACATGCCATCGGTCTGCAGGCTTATATCGACTACGGACTCTGGAACAGCTACTCCAATCAGAATCCCACGAACCGCTTCATCGACGTAGCACCGATCACCGATCCCAATACGACAACGCCGCAGATTACTATCTACGACCTCAACGCCAGCTTCGTTACGAAGGTCAATTACCTGAGCTTCGGACTGCGTTTCTATTGGAATATGTCGTGGGAGTTCAACCGCATGCACGGCGGACACCACGCTCCGCGTGGCGGCAGAGTATATTATCAGTGAAAGAAGAGATAGCCTAACAGTATCGCGGCTATGATTCCCGCAGCATCCGCTATCAGTCCGCAGAGGACCGCATAGCGGGTGTTTTTTATATTCACCGACCCGAAATAGACGGCCAGTATATAGAAGGTGGTATCCGTGCTGCCCTGCACGATGCTGACGAGCCGGCCTACGAAGCTGTCGGCGCCGTAGGTATGCATGGCTTCCAGCATCAGTCCCCGGGCTCCGCTACCGCTCAGGGGACGCATCAGCGCGGTCGGTAAGGCAGGTACGAAGTCGGTATTGAGCCCCAACAGGCCGAAGAACCAAGCCATGCCGCCTATTACATAGTCCATCGCTCCGCTGGCGCGAAACATACCGATGGCAACCAGCATCGCGATCAGGTAGGGGATGATGCCTATGGCGGTGGTGAAACCATCCTTGGCGCCCTCGATAAAGGCATCATAGACGTTCACTTTCTTGACTGCGCCGGCAATCATAAACCAGCATATCACGCCCAAGAGCATCACGGCCGCCAGGAGTCCCGACCATTGGCTCACCCTCTCTTGCGGGAAGTACATCGCGGCCCAGATGACCAATCCGACCAGCACCGTCATACCGCCCAAGGTACCGAGGATGACCTTATCCCACAGCCTAATACGCTGGATCAGCGCAACGGAGAGCAGACCCGCTATCGCGGCAAAATAGGTGGAGAGCAAGATCGGCAGGAACACATCCGCCGGATTCGCAGCTCCCTGCTGGGCGCGATAGGTCATAATGCTCACCGGCACCAAGGTCAGACCCGATGTCACCAGCACGAGGAACATGATCATCGAATTGGAGGCGGTGTCTTTGTCGCGGTTGGTCTTCTGCATCTCCTGCATCGCCTGCAGGCCGAGCGGCGTCGCGGCATTGTCGATGCCCAGCATCGTTGCACTCAGGTTCATCAGCATAGGTCCGAAGGCCGGATGACCCTTGCCCAATTCCGGGAAGATACGCGTAAAGAACGGACTCACGGCACGCGACAGCTGCGAGATCACACCGGCTTTCTCGCCGATCTTCATGATTCCCATCCATAGACTCAATACGCCCGTCAGACCGATCGATATCTCAAAACCCGTCTTGGCCGAGTCGAAGGTCGAATTCAGGATCTCCGTCATCACGCCGCTATTACCGGCAAACGCCCAGTCCAGCAATCCGAACACAACCGCCGCCAGGATCAGAAACAGCCAAATATAATTCAATGCCATGATTCCAAGTGTTTTAGTGCACAAAAGTACTGCTTTTTTCTGAATTATGCAAGAAAAACACGAAAAAAAGCAAAATATTCTTTATTCTTTATTCTTTATTCATTATTTTTTTGTATCTTTGCACGTTTTTTGGAGCAGATGACCACATTGACTGACATACGGAGACCGATAGAGGAGGATTTTCGCCGCTTTGAGGAGCGTTACAACGAGTTCCTGAAGAGCGACAACCCGCTATTGAACGAGGTCCTCAGCTATATCGCTACGCGTCGCGGCAAACAGCTGCGTCCTATGCTGGTGTTGCTGTCGGCCACCCTTTCCAAGGGGGTCACCTCCAAGACCTACGACACCGCTGTGGCCCTGGAGATGCTGCACACGGCTTCGCTCATTCACGACGACGTGGTGGACGACAGTCCGATGCGGCGCGGCACGGCCTCCGTGCATGCCAAATGGAGCAACAAGGTAGCTGTGCTCGTAGGCGATTACATCCTCGCCAAGGTCATTCAGACCATTGCGGCGCTGCGCAACACGCGTATTCTGACCATCATCGGTGAGATGAGCCGCTCGCTCACCTCCGGCGAGTTGCTCCAGTTGCACACCGAAGCGGGTATGTGGATCGACGAGGAGCAGTACTTCCGCATCATCGAGCAGAAGACCGCCTACCTCTTTGCCGCCTGCACCGAAGCCGGCGCGGAGTCATCCGGCACCACGGATAGACAGGCCTCTGCGCTACGCGAGTTCGGACGCTGCCTCGGCATCTGCTTCCAGCTCAAGGACGATGTGCTCGACTACTCCGATGCCGACGAACTGGGCAAACCCACGATGCACGACATCCGCGACGGCAAGGCTACCCTGCCGCTCATTATCTCCCTGAAGCGTGCACCCAAAGACGAGAGCGAACATATCCGTCAGCTGGCCTCCGACCTCGCCCAGAATGCAGTGTACCTCGACCCGGTCGAGGCCGAAGAGGAGATCAAAGCATTCGTCATGCGGTACGAGGGCGTACGCTATGCCTACCGGCAAATGCAAGCCTACAAAGAAAAAGCCCTGAAGAACCTAAACGTCTTCAGGGACTCCGATGCCAAACGTAGCATGATGGCGCTACTCGACTATGCCATCAATCGTCTCTATTAACTCGTTGCGCTGCGCCTCGTCGTCGATGGTCAGCACCACATCTTTCATAAACGCACCTATTAACATATTGCGCGCGCGATCGCGCGAGATGCCGCGTTGCTGCATGTAGAACAGCGCTGCCTCGTCCAGTTGACCCGTTGTAGCGCCGTGCGAGGCTTTTACGTCGTCGGCGTAGATCTCCAGCTGCGGACGCGTACTGATGGTGGCCTTGGGGGATAACAATAGGTTGCGGTTGGTCTGCTGCGCATCTACCTGCTGGGCATCCTTGGCGATACGCAGTTCGCCGTAGAAATCGCCTTTGGCTTCGTCGTCCAATACGTATTTCACCAGCTGCCGCGAGATGCCTCGGCCCACCTCGTGGAACACGTGCGTGTGGATCGTCACCTCATCTGTTCCCCGCACATAGGCCAATCCGTACAGCTCCGTCGTGCAGTCTTTCCCGAGCTGACGTACGGTGATGTCATTCTCCACCTTTCGCCTTTCACCTTTCACTTTTGACCTTTCTCCGAGGTCGATGATGTGTAGCACCAGCCGCGAACCCTCCTCCTGCGTGATTGTCAGGCTGAGCGAGGGTTCGTTTAGTAGCACCATCTTGCGTGTCTCGCCGGCTACGATGCGTATCTCACTCGAATGCTGCATAGCCTTTCTCCTCCAACTCCAGTGCCAACTCCTTGGTTCCGGTCTTCACGATGCGGCCGTTAGCCAACACGTGTACATAGTCCGGCACGATATAATCCAGCAGCCGCTGGTAGTGCGTGATGACGATGGCCGCATTGTCCGGGGTCTTCAGCCTATTCACGCCCTCCGAAACGATACGGAGCGCATCGATATCCAGACCCGAATCGGTCTCGTCCAATATCGACAGCAGCGGACTGAGCATCGCCATTTGCAGGATCTCGTTCTTCTTCTTCTCGCCGCCGGAGAAACCCTCGTTGACGGAGCGGTTATTGAGTTTGTCGGGTATCTCCAGGAGTTTCTTCTTCTCGCGCATCAGCTTGAGGAACTCGATTGCCGACAATGCCTCCTGTCCCTCGTATTTCCGCTTCTCATTCACCGCCGTGCGCATGAAATTGACCATCGATACACCGGGTATCTCGACGGGGTACTGGAAGGAGAGGAATATACCCTCGCGTGCACGCTGTTCGGGCGGCATCTCCAAGAGGTTCTTGCCCCTAAACCACACTTCGCCCTCCGTCACCTCGTAGGCCGGATGGCCGGTCAGCACCGCCGACAGTGTCGATTTGCCGGCACCGTTCGGTCCCATTATGGCGTGCACCTCACCCGCATGTATCGTCAGGTCTACGCCTTTGAGTATCTCCTTGCCGTTTATCGCGGCATGCAAATTTCGTATCTCAAGCATAAAATATCAATTGTCAACTATCAATTATCAACTAATGTCATCACGACTTCTCCCACCGCCTGTAGCGTGGCGGCATCGATATTGCGCATATCGTCCTGCTTGGTGTGCCACCAGTAGGGGAAGCCCGTCTCCTGACGCATGTCGTAATGAATGATATCGATACAGGGTATGCCCGCCACCGTATTGAGGTAATAATGGTCATCCGTGATCGGATAGGAGCGTTCCTGCACGAAATAGCGCGAGTAGCCCAACCGATCCGCCGCACGCCACACTTTCTCTACGTAGTTGCCCGCATACTGCAGCGAGAAATACTCCTTGGGGAACACGGCATCCGGTGCGCCTACCATATCCAGCAGCACGCCGTACTGGTAGTCCTTCGCGAGCTTATACATTAGCATCCTGTCGGCAAACAGCTGCGCACCCAGGCACCATGTATCCTCCCGCTCCGCACCCGTATAGAACGAGGGCGTTCCCATATCTTCGCAGTCGAAGAAGACGATATCCACGGCCTGACGCGGCAGGCTATCGCGCTTGGCGATCTGACGCGCCACCTCCAGCAGCACGCCTACTCCGCTCGCGCCGTCGTTGGCACCCGGCAGCGGACAGAAACGGTCGTCGTAGTTGGGTTCCTCGTCGCACCACGGACGCGAGTCATAGTGCGCCGCCAAGAGCAGACGGTTCTTCTGATGGATATCCCCAAAGCGGCCGATCACATTGAATATCACCTGCTCCTCGCCGGCATAGTTCAGTTTGGTGCCCTGCTGTATCTCCACGTCGGCACCGTAGTTCTTGAGGGTATTGACCAGAAACAACATACACGCCGAGTGCGGCTTGCTGCCCGGCACGCGGGCTCCCATTTGCACTTGATGCTTGATAAACAGATACGCCGTATCGCCCGAGAAGGCCGGACGTACGACCTCCGGCGCCTTATTCACCTTGCCGGCGCATCCCGCCAGTATCGCTGCGCAAATAATCGCGCAGACCGTTACGATCCTTTCAACTTTCACTAAGCAAATATCAATTATCAATTGTAAATATCAATTATCAATTATCAATTGTCAATTATCATCAGCGAATATTCAATTCGCTGATCGATCTATGTTCCTGTATCGCCAGTATCGTCTCGGCGATCTGCGCTGCGATCGTGACGATCTTGACCTTGGGGCAACGCGTTGTATCAAACGGTATTGTATCCAGGAACACCAGTTCCTCCAGATCGCTCTGCATCACTTTCTCACAGGCGTTGCCCGACATGATGCCGTGCGACACCACCGCCCTTACGGTGTTTGCGCCCTCTTCCATCATCACCCTGGCGGCCTTGCACAGCGTGCCGGCCGTATCGGCGATATCGTCCACGATGATCACATCTTTGCCCTTCACATCACCCAATACGCGCATCTCCGACACCTTATTGAAGTCCGGGCGGTGCTTGTAACAGATCACCATCGGCACCTCCTTGTCGGTCTGCTTGTGCAGTTTCTTGCAGAACGCAGCGGCACGCTTCGAGCCGCCCACATCCGGCGAGGCGACAATGAGATTGTCCAACCTTAGCGCCTCGGCATAGTTAGCCAGCACTACGGCACCGTACAGATGATCTACCGGCACATCAAAGAAGCCCTGAATCTGGTCGGCATGCAAATCCACTGTTATCACGCGGTCAGCACCCGCCGTCTCCAACATGTTGGCTACCAGTTTCGCACCGATAGATACACGGGGTTTATCCTTTCTGTCCTGCCGCGCCCACCCGAAATACGGGATCACAGCGATCACTTTGTACGCACTCGCACGCTTGGCTGCGTCTATCATCAGGAGCAACTCCATCAGATTATCACTCGTCGGGCAGGTCGATTGTACCAGATACACCGACTGACCGCGCACCGACTCTTCGTACGAAACAGCAAACTCACCATCCGAGAAACGGTCTATCTTGACCTTTCCCAACGGACATCCGAGGTGATCACAAATACGCTTCGCAAGGGCCTCACCCTTAGTCCCCGCAAAGACTTTGTACGGAAATGCTTCTACTAACATACCATTGTTTTTTGTTTGTGACTGCAAAATTACTACTTTTTTTTCACATATGCAAGAAAAATCGCAGAATTTCAGTGAATCCTGCGATTTTTTGGTCGTTGGTCGTAACAACCCGGCACTAATCTGCCTGTTTCTACAAAAAGAATGAAAAAAAATGACATAATATTTGCATATGTCATAAAATAACTCGCAGACTCCGATTGGGGTCTGCGAATTTTATCAATCTATAAGTGTCTACTTTTGCAATTGATTTCGTACAATCTCTATCAATTCGTGAGCCGGAATAGCCAATTCATGCACTTCGTCCTCTGTGACTGACGTGGTGCAATTATAGTCTGCCAATTTGCGCAGTTGCTCCATTCGTGACAGATATCTGCCATATTTCCGATCTATCTTCTCAGTCTGGATAAACTCTTTTCCAAAGACAGTTATCAGACCGTCGTGCGTGTGAGCGACCAATCGATTGGCCACAAAGAGTGCGTGCAAGGCATGGAACGATGCGTAGTAATAGCGATTAATAGCCAAATCCCAGTGCTTTAAGTCGCACATTTCATCAGCTTGTTGTAGGAATAAACCGGCCTTTTCAAGATGCAGGTCTATCATGATTTGTCGTTCATTATCACTTAGACTCATTGTAGTAATATGCCGTCTTCACGGACGTTGTGGTAAAAAGGAGTAAAACTATTTTGTTCCCAATTCTTTTTAGTATACAGGATTGGGTTGATTTGTTCGCTGAGTTGCCATCCCAACTCCGTAAACGGATAGGTGACTTGGTCGTAATCTGCCTGCGTGAGTTTATCCTGATCGAGCACCACGAGCAAATCCCAGTCGGAGTCCGGACGGTTGTCGCCTCGGGCCCTGGAACCGAAAAGCCACATATGTCCGTTTGCCGGTATTACTTGCTTTCCAAGTTGCTTTATGGTCTCTAATGTTGGCATTTTTTTGTTTTAGCCTGCAAAATTACAAAATATTTCTGACATACACAAAAAAAATCGCAGAATTTTTTCAAATCTGCGATTTTTTGGTCGTTGGTCGTTAGTCGTTGGTCGTTGGACTATTTCAGCCAATGCCAATGCCAACGGCTAATGTGATCAACCCTGGTGGGCTTGATCGTAGGCGTCCAGCTCTTGCGCCCAGATGTAGGCCTTCAAGGTGGGTTGGCCACCGGCGAGGTCCTTCTGTGCACGCCA
>CAMJDT010000041.1 GCA_946404495.1 uncultured Bacteroidales bacterium | reverse complement strand
TCTGCAAAATCAGATTCCTATCCACCAGATTATTCCTGCTGCGGCTCAACATCAGCAACACTTCACACTCCCTACACGAGAGTTTCCTACTCCCCAAGGTCTGATGAACAGAATCAAATTTTATATCGCCGAAATAGAACTCTACATCCTCGGTTGTGATATTTCCTTCGTAGTGGGAAGCCAAAAACAGATTCAACGCTTCCTGACCCGAAGTTGCAAAATCCACCTGATAATTCAGACTTCTGAGAAAGTCCGCCAACTTAACACCGGCACCTTTCTCCTTGTCAATAATCAGTATGTAGGGTTCTTCTTTCATGCAAAAATAATATTACAAAATACGTGCCAAAGTGTCAAAATAATGTAAAAAAAGTTTTTATGACAGAAATAATTTGAAAAAATCTTGCGTATGTCAGAAAAAATGTGTAACTTTGCAGCGAAAATAAAAATGTGGCAGAAATGAAAATACTGCTTATCTTTACCGGCGGAACCATTTCTATGGTTCGCAATCCGGCAACGGACGCCTTACGTCCGGCCGATATGGATACTTTCAAGGCTACGGTACCTGAGCTTGAGGCAGGCGAGATAACCGTGGATATGCTTTCCTTTGATCCGCTCATTGACTCTTCGGATGTCGTACCGGAAAACTGGGCGCTGATGGCACAGACTGTCTACGACAACTATGACAAATACGACGGATTTGTCGTACTTCACGGTACCGACACGATGTCTTACTCTGCTTCGGCACTGAGTTTCATGCTCGAGAACCTGCATAAACCGGTTATCTTCACCGGTAGCCAGTTGCCGGTCGGCGTGCTTCGCTCCGATGCCAAGGAGAATCTGCTGACAGCCATCGAAATAGCCGCAGCCAAAGATAAGCAAGGCAGAGCGATGGTACCAGAGGTGTGTGTGTTCTTTGAGAACCACCTGTTCCGCGCCAACCGTTCTACCAAGCAGAATGCAGAGCACTTTGAGGCATTTGCCAGTAATAACTACCCCTCGTTGGCGAAAGCAGGTGTACATATCTTTTATCGCGAACACCTTATTCATCGCGCGCAAGAAGATGCACCATTGCGCCTACACGTGAAGACCGATCCGCATGTAGCTGTACTCAAACTCTTCCCCGGTATTACGAAAGATGTGGTAGCCGCTGTACTGAATACACCCGGACTCAGAGGTGTTGTGCTGGAGACTTATGGTAGCGGTAATGCACCTTCGTTCGATTGGCTGTATGAGTGCCTCAAAGATGCCATCGACCGCGGTATCATCATCGTCGATAAGACCCAATGCTCGGCAGGAAGGGTAGAAATGGGTCGCTATGAGGTATCCCTCCCGCTGATGAAAGCCGGAGTACTATCGGGTCATGACATCACGACCGAAGCCCTGTTGGCTAAGATGATGTGCCTGTTTGGCGAACTGGGCAATGACAACGACCAAATTCGTCGACTGCTCGATACCTCACTCGCCGGAGAGATAACCTGCAGCGACGAGTTCTTCTCGCCGACTACCCTATAATTTGGAATCAATTAATCACTAAATACGATCATTCTATGAGAAACCAGGAACCCAAGGCCTTGTGGAACCATTTCTACAGCCTGACACAGATCCCGCGTCCGTCGGGAAAGAAGAAAGAAATCAGCGATTTTCTGGCCGACTTCGGTCGTTCGCTCGGTTTGGAAACCATCCAAGATGAGATTGGTAACGTCATTATCCGTAAGCCCGCGTCTGCCGGTATGGAAGATCATCCGGGCGTGATTCTGCAGGGACATATGGATATGGTACCGCAGAAGAATAGCGACAAAGTGTTCGACTTTGAGAAAGATCCTATCTGCGCGTACGTAGAAGACAACGGTGAGTGGGTAACAGCCGATGGCACCACACTGGGTGCAGACAACGGTATCGGTGTAGCTACAGCTATGGCTATTCTCGCTGACAAGAACGCTGTTCATCCGCCCTTGGAGGCCTTCTTCACGGTGGACGAAGAGACGGGTATGTACGGCGCTAACGACCTCAAAGGCGGTGTGCTCAAAGGTAACACCTTACTCAATCTGGATTCCGAAGTGTGGGGTGAATACAATATCGGCTGCGCCGGAGGTGTGGACACCACCGCCAAGTTTGACTTCGAACCGGTAGAGGTAGAAGAAGGCGACATCGCATTGCGTATCGTACTCAAGGGTTGCAAAGGCGGTCACTCGGGTTGCGATATTCATCTGCAACGCGCCAATGCCATCAAACTGCTCTTCCGCTTCCTCAAGACCGCTGTAGCCGAATACGAGGCACGTCTGGCATGCGTTAACGGCGGCAGTCTCAGAAACGCTATCCCGCGCGAAGCGGAGTGTATCGTGACGATCCCTGCGGACGGTAAGGAGGAATTCCTGCAACTCGTAGACGACTTCGAGGATCTCTTTATCCGCGAATACGACGGAGTGGAGGATAATATCAGCCTCACAGCCGAAGAAATAGAATGCCCCAAGACCGAGATGCCTGAGGATATACAGGACTTCCTGATTCACTCCGTTTGCGTATGCCCGCACGGCGTATTCCGCATGATTCCGGAGATGCCCGATATCGTGGAGACCAGCAATAACCTCTCTACCGTCAAAACCGAGGATAACAAGATCACCGTTCTCTGCCTCACACGCTCCAGCGTAGAGAGCCGTAAGGAAGAACTCAAACAGATGATTCAGTCAGCCTTTTCTATGGCCGGTGCAGAAGTGGAATTCTCGGGTGCTTATCCCGGTTGGAAACCCAATGTACACAGCCGCGTGCTCACACTGATGAAGGAAATCTATGAGCGTGAGTTCAAATCCGAACCGCGTGTTGTCACGATCCACGCCGGACTGGAGTGCGGTATCATCGGTCGCAATTACCCGGGTATGGACATGATCTCATTTGGTCCTACCATCGAGCATCCACACAGCCCCGACGAGCGCGTGAATATCAAGACTGTACAGGACTTCTACCATCTGGTACTGGAGACACTGAAGGCGCTCTAACAATCGCCTCATAAATGCAAGAAAGCCTGCCGCGACGCGACAGGCTTTTCTTGTGGTCCCACTTGGGCTTGAACCAAGGACCCCCTGATTATGAGTCAGGTGCTACTAACCAACTGAGCTATGGGACCAACGTATTGTCTTTTATTCCAAATCCTTACCGGTAGATTGCTTGTACATATCGATGGCTTCCTCACGGGTAATCATCTTCTGCTTGTCGGTAAGAACCGGAATGAAGATGCTGATACCGGGAGTCAGTGCATTAGGATCATCTACCACATCGATATTGGCTCTATAGAGGTAGATCCAGCAGTGAGTATTACCATAGTACTTACGTGCCAACTTCGCCAAGGTCATCTTCGGCTCTACTACCACCGACTTATCCGAAGGAACGGTGATACCGGGCTGGTTGGAAGTACTCGTTACCATATCAAACTCACTCTGCGGCATCACATGGATCTCTACGCGACGATTGGGCGCGTAAGCGGCTGTACTGCGCATACCGTAGATAATACCCTTAGCCTCTATCTTGATACGGTTCGGATCGATACCGTATTCCTGAATAAGCTCGTCTGCTACGTTCTTGGCACGACGCATACCCAGCGAGTAGTTATACGAACTCGAACCTGTATTGTCACAGTAACCCGTGATCTCCATGCAGAGATTGCCCTCACGTTTTACACGGCTTGCTACTTGTTGGATCGTGATCAATGCCTGATCGTAGAGTACATCCTCGTCATTATCGAAGTATACGTAGTAGTAATCCAGCATAGCGATGTTGTAGGTCGTATTGTTATTCTCTACCACAGTCGCCGTACCGGCCGTGCCATCTTGCATAATGCGCTGAACGAGTACAACGGTATCACGATGATAAACGACGACTGTATCCTTAGCATGGTCGTACGCAGCCGCGAGAGCCTCTGCCATAGCGGGCTTCATGGTCATACCACGAATTGTTGCCTGTGCATCGCGTCCGTCGCGAGCAGCCTGCATAATAACGTTGTTAACCAAGCGTTCCTCGGTAGGTACGTTACCTACGTGCGAGCGATGCTTACCGCCGAATTTATAGCGCAGAACCAGATTTACGTCTACTACACCATCGTTGTTGTTACCGCGTGCACGACCATCCAACTCATCCTTGGTACAATAGGTATAGGTACCACGAATACCAAGAGCAAGAGTACGTGCTATGTTGAACTCAGCCGATACACCGCCGTAGACATGCCCATAACGATGAAACTTATCATCTGACATCGGATCCTGTGTAGCAGTCTGGTAAGCATATGACAGCGGCTGACGAGGCGTCACGCCGTCGCTTTCCATCTTATAGACATTGGGATAGTACAAATCGTTTTTGAACCAGTTCATACCACCACCCAATAGAAGCTTCAGACTGAACAGTTTATACCGGTTCATCGGACGCCAAAAGTTGAAGATATCAAACGAGAAGAACAGCTGACCTCTATGCATCTGACCCTTCAGCAGGATAGGAGCAGTAGTGGTATTTTCCTTACCGAAAACCCGATACATATCGTACATATATTCCGCACCGATACTCCAGTTAGGCGTAAAGTTATATTCAACACCGAGACCGAGGGAGGGAGCATATACTCCATGCTTCAACTCACTGTTATAGTCACCGTCGATTACATTAAAACCTCCCATTAAATACATAGTCCAATTCACTGTCTTAGGGGAGACCGGATCTGTCCTCTTCCAAGGGTGCTGGCCTAATGTGTCGTTTGGTACTTCCTCTTGTGCACTCAGCATAGCCACGCTACATAGAGCAAAGACGACTATAAGGAGATTTCTTTTCATAATTTCTTTCTATTTGTCTATAAGTAATCGCGTAACAACCTAATCGGCCTGCAAAATTACTGCTTTTTTTTGATATAGCCAAATAAAAATTAAAAAAAATGAAAAAAAACGTCATTTTTATTTGTTTACCTCCCAAAAAAGTCGTAAATTTGCACTCAAAAACCAAATAATGTCCGTAAAACGACTGCATATACTACTCTTCGCACTGCTTTTCTCCCTTACGGGCAGTGCCTTTCCTAAGGACTCCGTGTCGCAGATCACGACGGAGGACATTATCGACGATATATGTCGAATGCTGCGGGAAACGGACGATAATCTCAACGAGGATCCGGACGCTTTATCGGAACTGCAGGAACAACTCCTGGAACTCAGTCGCCAACCGCTCAATCTGTATAGCGTTCGTGAGGAGGAACTGAGGCAACTGCATTTCTTGTCCGAACAACAGATCGAACAACTACTTCTCTTTATGCACGACAACCGACCGGTCACACCCGAAGAACTGAAGCTGGTACCCGGATTCAAATCGTGGGAAATGCGCAACCTGCTTCCTTTTATTACTCTTAACCCTACTACCTCTACCGACGATCGCCTCTATGCGCGACGCGTTTTTAAATATGCCAAACATGAGATTACCGCCCGCGTTGATGCCCGAAATATCGAAGATACCACGCAGTACGATCCTTTCTACACCCAACTCAAATACAAATTCAATTACCAAAATCGCGTGCGATTCGGCTTTACCCTACGACGACCTACCGGTTCTCCGGCTACGGGATTGCAGTACGGCGGGTATATTCAACTCAGTAAGATAGGACCACTGGAGACTCTCGTTGTGGGAGATTATAAGGCCTCATTCGGCTTGGGATTGGTGCTGAGCGAACCGTTCCACTCGGGCAAACGTGCCTACGTTACCAACGCAGGTATGCAGGCGGATCAGTTGACCGCCTATTCTTCGCCTAACACGGCTGCTCTGCACGGAGCGGGACTGACGCTACGTTTTCCGATGCAAAAGAATGCAATCCCTTCCTACGTCGAGCTAAGCGCACTCTATTCATTCAACCGCGAAAACGATACGCTGATTCGTCATACGGCCGGACTCAATCTCACCTTCCGACATAAGAAACTCAAACTTGGTCTGACTGCGGTGGAGAAATTCTACTCCGACAGTGTACGCTACTATTTTAACAAAGCGGCCTACAACCAGAACTACTTCCGCGGTACCAATCAGGCCGTACTCGGACTCAATATCCGCTATAACTTCGGACGCTGGGATCTATTCGGCGAAGTGGCCACGGCTCAAAATAAAAAATGGGGAATAGCCTCCATCGTCGGACTACGAGCAACTCCCTGGGATGATATCTCCTTTGTCCTGCTGCATCGTTACTACTCGCTCTACTGGGATAATCCGCTCGGATACGGTTTTTCAGAGACCAGCCGCTTGAACGACGAAAACGGTATCTATCTGGGATTGGAAGTAAAACGTATCCGGAAATGGGTGCTCAACGGTTATGTGGATCTCTTTCGGTTCGCAGGACCCAAATACCGCATCAACTACTATCCCTCCTTAGGCTACGATGCCTTACTGGAAGCACACTACCAAACCACTTCACACCTATTTATGAATATGCGTGCGCGCGCACGAGAGAAAGCCAAACAGACCCGCCTTGACTTGCGTTACCAACTGCGCTATACCAATCATGGTTGGCAACTGCAGACTACGGCTGAGGCTAATACCGCACGCGACAGCCTGAATCATTGGACCTTCGGCGCCGCACTCAGTCAGGATATTGCCTACACCTTTCACATCCCGCTCGTACTGCAGGCACGCCTACAAGGATTCTATATCCCCTACTACGACAATCGTATCTATATCTACGAGAACGACGTACTATACGCCTTCTCTTCTACCTTTGTCAACGGTATCGGAGGATGTTGCTACCTCAACCTCCGTTGGCAATGCCATCAAAACATCAGTCTTTATTTCCGTCTTAGCGAAACACTCTTATCCGACCGCATACGATCGGCCGTTAAGACTCGCACCGACCTGCACCTGCTGCTGCGGGCTACTTTCTAAACGAAAAATATTTCTGCCCGAAGAAACTGATAACGACCGTTATCATCGTAATAAACATCTTAGACGGCGTAGGATACCAACCCCACACTTCGACGCACAGCTTCAGACCGAAATAGTTAATCGCCAGATTGGCAGCTACGATCAGTATATATCGAATCAACTGCCTTCCGCCGTGCAACGACGACTGCGTGAAGGTTACATTTCTGTTCAACCAAAAACCGGTGAACAGGGTAATTGGAAACACAATACAAAGGGTCGCAATATGAGGGGTAAGACACAGCTCACTCATGCCAAACAGATTCACATACACCAACTCGTGGCCGATCACAAAATTGTAGATCAAAAAATACAACACCCAGTCCAGTACCAGGTTGCCTCCTCCACACATTCCGTACCGAAAAATCTGCTCAGGTACCCATTTTTGGAAGGGAATATAGAAAAAATCAATTATTTTGGTTATATTTTTTGCTAAAATATTCATTTTTCTTGCATATTTAAAATAAAAATCGTATCTTTGCAGCCGATTTTGGGTGCAAAGGTACAAAAAATCTTTGAATCCTGCAAATAATTAAGAATAAAATAACAAAAAAATGGACGACCACCCTGATAATGCAAGCTGTACGTGCCAAGAAATCGCTGGGTCAGCACTTCTTGAAGGACTTGGGCGTCGCCCAACGAATTGCTGAAACCATTAGTTCAGGTCGGGTCCTGGAGATAGGTCCCGGTACGGGAGTATTGACGCAATTCCTGCTGCGCAATCCTAATATAGACCTCACGGCTATCGAATTGGACCGTGAGAGTGTAGCATATCTCAGAGAGTGGTACCCCGAGCTGAACCTAATCGAAGGAGATTTCCTTAAACTTGATCTCAACCGATTGTATCCGGAGGGAGAATTCTCCGTCATCGGCAATTATCCCTATAACATCTCCTCACAAATATTCTTCCGCGTACTCGACTACAAGGATCGTATCCCTGTCTGCGCAGGTATGATCCAAAAAGAAGTGGCCGAACGCATTGCCTCCAAACCCGGCAAAAAAGCCTACGGCATCCTCTCAGTACTGCTGCAGGCTTACTATGATATAGAATATCTCTTCACGGTGGACGAATACGTCTTTAATCCGCCTCCGAAGGTTAAATCGGCTGTCGTCCGACTCACGCGGAACGGTCGAAAGCAACTGGATTGCGATGAAGACTTGTTCCGCACGGTAGTTAAAACAGCCTTTAACCAACGACGAAAACAGATGCGCAACTCCCTGCGCGAACTCGTCAAACTGAAAGGCAAAGAAAACCTACTCACTCTCCCGGTCTTTAACCTCAGACCCGAACAGATGACAGTAGAAGATTTTGTTGAACTAACCAAACAATTACAACAATGAGCGAACTGAGAATATTCTATAAAGATCAAGATAAAATCAAGGTAGCACGCACTATCTCTGCCTTAAAGCAGTTGGATAAGAAAGACATAGTCTGGATTGACCTGCTCGATGTAAGCGACAAGACCGAGGACACACTGGAGGGCTTCCTTAAAATCGATATCCAGGAAGACGAAGAGATGGAAGAGATCGAGATGTCGTCCCGTTATATCCAAACGGACGATTCCATCGTAGCCAATAGTAACTTCCTAAAGGAGAACTTCGAGATAGAACCGGTTAACTTCATCCTGAAGAACAACATCCTCGTCACCACCCGCGATGCAGATCTCGGCAGTTTCAACGAGACGATGAAGAAGATGTTCGTCAACACCCGCAGTTTCCCGACCGGCTATCACGTGCTCGTAGCCCTCATGGAGACCCGTGTGGAAAAAGACGCCGACCTGATCGAGGATACCACCGATCTCATCACCACACTGAGTAGTGAAATCAACGCCAGCGACCACGTAGATGAACAGGTACTGATCCAAATTAAAGACTTGCAGGAAAAGGTTACTATCATTCGTCAGAACATCATGGATAAACAACGAGTGATCTCCAACCTGATGAAATGCGACCTTATACCCGAAGAATTACAGGTTCGACTCACGATGATTATAAAGGATATCAACTCACTCTTTGACTACACGCGATTTGGATTCGACCGTCTTGACTACCTGCAGGATACCTTCCTCGGTCTCGTTACCATCGAGCAGAATAAGATTATCAAGATATTCACCGTTGTTAATATCGTCTTCCTGCCGCCAACACTCGTTGCCAGCATCTTTGGCCAGAACTTCGACATCTTCCCGCAGCTGCATTGGCAGTTCGGATATTGGTATTCAATTGTACTGATGATCGTATTTACAGGTTTGGTACTGCTGATTTTCAGACTTAAAAAGTGGTTATAAACATACTTATTAACATTCAAAATAATAAAATGTTCATTAGTGCAGTAAGTTACGACTTATCTACCTAATGAACATTTTACTTTACCCCTTCAATTTTGCTGAAAAGTATTGATTATCAACAACTTACAAATCTTATCATACTTATCAACACCGTATTATAACTATAGAGATTTTTAAATCTAAATTATAATGATATAATAGCTTTCAGCTTAGCGATGTTGTGTTCGTTTCTGGCTACGATCATTCCGTCACTTGCACGAATCAGTACAATACACGGTATAGCGTTCACGCCGTATAATTCGGCATTATCATCTTGCCAGCCTTTCAGGTCGCTGCCGTGTTTCCAGTTCAGCTCCATCTTTTCAATGGCACCCAGCCATTTGTCTCTGTCATTATCAAGGCTCACGCCCAGTATCTCCAGTTTACCCTTCTCATCTTCATACAGACTCTTCAGCTCTGGCATAAACTCGCAGCACGGACGACACCAGCTGGCCCAGAAATCGATCAGCACATACTCATTGTCTTTCAGTAAATCACTTACGCTGATCTTCTTTCCGTCCGGCATCGTGGTCTCAAAATCCGTATATTCTTTACCTACACAGGTATTTTTCTCTTTGAAAAAGGCCTCATACTTTCGATCCAATCCGTAGGCCTCAAGCGAATCCATATTGGTCAACATATTAAATACCTGTTCCTTTTGATCTATATCCAGCAGATAAAGCAGCTCTTTGGTAATCTTATACGCATCGCTCGACTCAGGATTATCCACGATCATTTTGAGCGACTCGTCTACATAGATATTCACAATATGTTCTTCCTCTTCTTTTGAAGCGGCATTCTTGTAGTTTTCTTCTACTTGTTCTGTCAGTTGCGCAAACTTCTCATAGGGAGTCTGTTCTACTGCTTTCTTGGCACATCCGGCCATCAGGGCTCCGCACAGAGCCAAAAATAAGATTTTCTTCATACCTTTTATTTTTTTTTGCAAAAGTACACAAAAAATTCCATATATGCAAGAAATTCGTTAAAAATCTTGCATATGTCAAAAAAAAGTTGTATCTTTGCGGCCAAAATTACATATGGTACGCTTTTTGCAGTTACTTTAACGCGTCTATTCGACATGATTTAGCGAGAAGGTACACGCATATATACTATAGGAGTATGCCGAAAATCCTTAGAAGAGTAGGCACAATAAAATCAAATCAATATGAAGAAATTAGTGATGATGGCTTTGGCCATGATGGTGGTTTACAGCGGCGCTTTTGCTCAGGCTGTTGATCAGAAAGAAATCCGCAAAGAACGTCAGGAAATCCGCAAACTGGCTAAGAAAGAACTCACTGCTAAGGTGGATAAATCCGTTAAGAAAGAAGCTAAACGCCTCAAGAAAGAAGGTTGGGTAGTAGCTCCGGGTTCGCTTCCTCTGGAGAAACAGCTCGAGCGCAGCTTCACGATGGAGTATGAGTTTGATGAGAACCTCTATCCGAAATATATCATGGCCAATGCACAGTCTGTAGGTGGTAACTACGATGCTGCCAAGACCGCTGCCATGAGCCTGGCTATTACCAATCTCGCCGGACAGATTCAGACCGAAGTAACGGCGCTGATTGAGAACACCGTAGCCAATAACCAGATTTCGGGTGATGATGCCGAGAGCCTTACCGAGACCGTTATGGCCAGCAAGAACCTCATCAGCCAATCGATCGGACGCGTACTGACCGTAGTGGAGTGCTACCGTACGTTGCCCAACAAGAACAAAGAGGTTATGCTCCGCATCGCTTACAACGGCGATATGGCAAAAGATGCGGCTAAGAAAGCTATCCGTCAATCGATGGAGGAGAAAGGTCAGAAACTGCACGAGCAACTCGACCAGGCTCTGGGCTTCTAAGCTATGAAACGCTATTTACTGATAGCTATTCTGTTCTGTCAGGCGCTCTACGGGGCTAAACCCGTGGCGCCCGACTGGACGAATGCCGTGAAGCGGGAAAATCTCTTTCCCGCTGCCACTTTCTATACCGGCTTTGTATCTATTCGTCCCGAAAACGGTGAGGATAAAGCCAAAGCCTATGAGCGTGCCAAGGAGATGGCGCGCGCCGAGGCCGTATCTACTATCCAGGTGACGGTGGAGCAGACTATCGAACGACAGATGCAGAATACCACCACTACCGAGAACGGTGTTACCATCTCCGATGTCATGAACGCTTCCACGCAAATTCACTCCGGTATAAAAGATATCCCCGGACTCAAAGTGGAGGTGTGGGAGGATCCCAAGAAAGGCGATATCTATGCTATCGCCTATGTACGCCGAATCGAATTGGCCAACAAACTCTCCCACCGTATAGAGGCTAATATTCAAAAAGCTGCGGCCGAACTCACCAGCATCGAGACGCTCTTCAATCGAGGCGATAAGATGCAGGCCAGAGCCGGTATGCCGCGTGCACTTGAGCTGATCAACGACATCGAGGCGGACCAGAAGATCCTCGTCAGTATCCAGCTTAGCGTCAAGCGCGAGTCGCTCTACCTCGACGAGTCGCAACGTATCCGGGATCGCTATCGCGAGATGGAGTCTAAGATGCGTAACGGTGTCTATATTTACCTCTCCTGCACGACCGACGCCTTCGGCAAACCCTATAGCCCGATGGCCGGTAAGATCAAGGGCGCTATCTCCGATTTAGGATGTACCTTCAAGGATACACCCGACGAGGCCGACTGGATCATCGAAGTCAATGCGGCTACGCGCGAGACCAACGGTACGCCGTCATATGGTACCTATTTCGCCTATGTGGACGCCGATATCAAGGTCATCCAGCGGGCGATGAATCAGGTCATCTATGAGGATCACCTCACCCAAAAAGGCGGCGACACACGTAGTTATCAGGAGGCCGCCAATGAGGCGTATCGTCGTCTCACCACGACTGTGAGCGATGCAATCAAAAATGTCATAAGCGAAAACAAATGAGAAAACTATTGACCCTTTGCCTGCTTTTGCCGGCTATGTGCCTCAGTGCACAGATAAATGTGGCTGTCTATGTCACAGCCAGAGACTATGACCTCCGTATAGTCTTTGCGGATAAACTCGTTCAAGCCTTCACGCGTAGCGGTGAGTATACGGCTGTGGAACGTACCGAAACGTTCCTGCAGGAACTGCGTAAGGAGATGTCCTACCAGCGTACCGGTCTGGTGGACGACCAGATGATCTCCGAACTCGGCAAGCAAATGGGCGTGGAGCAGGTATGCATAGTGGATCTCATCGAGGTGGAAGACGGTATCTACGCTGCGGCCCGACTCATCGATGCAGAGACAGCTGAGATCAAGAAAGCCGAGAGCGTCTCCGGACGCGTCAGTACGATGTCGCAGGTAACGACTACTGCTACCAAACTGGCTAATCTGCTGGTTGCCGGCAAACCGGTCAATCAGGTGGAAGGTACAGTGGTGGAGAATAAAACACCCACCCAGCCGGCTGCGCGCGACGAGAACGAACACCAGATGCTCAAGGATGCCTTTGCACAAGGCTATATCCAATTCGAGAACCTCGAGATCTCGCTCCAGGCACAGTGCCTCTCCAATCCGAAGGATGTCAAGAAAGCCGTCAGTGCCGCATCTAAATACTTAGGTAAGAAAGACTGGCGCTATCCTACCGCTTCGGAGGCCGAGAAGATCATCGACTATATCACCGCCCTCTACGGCCGCTGGCAACCCTGGGATGCTACGCTGCGCGAGCAGATGCAGAAAGCCGGCTGGTGCATCCGACGCGACGAAGCGATCGCCATCAAAGACGGTTGCGTACGTGCGTGGGATAAGAAACAGGGATATATAGACGGCGAAGTATACGAGGTCAAAGGCGGTAAAACATACGTCTGGGTGATCTTGGTAAGACCGTAGATATCAATTATCAACTATCAATTGTCAATTATATATGAGACGGGTAGGTTTGATGGTGCTGCTATCGGTGATCGTACTGCCGATGTGGGCACAGCAGGATGCTTTTGAGGAATTTCGCCGCCAGCAACAGGCAGCGTTCAATTCGTTTCGCAACGATAAGCAAGCGGAATACGATAATTTTCGTCGTGAATGCAATGAGTCCTATGCCGATTTTATGCGCAAAGGCTGGGATACCTTTGAGGGTAAACCCGCTGTAGAACCCGTCAAGGAGGAACCCCTTCCGCCTGTGGTCTATGAGGCTCCCAAGCCTGCATCTACGCCGGAACCTACTCCCGAGCCCGAACCGGAGCCTATCGTGGAACCGACTCCTGAACCCACACCGGAACCTACGCCCGAGCCTACTCCTACGCCGGAAGCCAAGCCGATCGTAAAGCCTGAGCCGACACCGGTAGTAAAACCGAAACCCAAGCCCGAGCCGACTCCTGCTCCCGAACCCGCTCCGGTAGTGCTGCCGATCAAGGAGGAGATCGTCGTTGTGCCTGCTCCTACGCCGGCTCCCGAACCGATCGCTCCTGTGCAACCCAAGCCCGAACTGCCCTTCAAAGCCGTGACGATCGCCTACTACGGCACGCTGATGTCCGTAGGCTTCCCCTCGCCGGATAACTTCCGACTGAGTTCGCTTAATGAAAACGACCTGGCTGAGGCCTGGAAGAGACTCTCTCAGCCTGAGTACGATATCACGATCAAGAACGCCCTCGACCTGCGCGACCAACACAGTCTCTGCGATTGGGCCTATATGCAGATGCTTCAAGCTGTGGCTGAGAAACACTACGGCAAGACCAACGAAGCCGTGCTGATGCAGGCCTTCCTCATGTCGCAGTCCGGCTATAAGATTCGGCTCGGTAAGGCCGACGGCAAACTCTATATGCTCGTCGCCAGCAACTACGACATCGTATCGATGTCCTATTTCAATATCGAGGGTACGCGCTTCTATCCCATCAACTGCCCGACGAAATCCCTTCAGATATGTCAGGCTAAGTTCGATAAGGAGAAATCCCTCTCGCTCATCATCGCCAAGGAACCCGGATTCGATATCGACGCTACCGCCCTGCGTGCCTTCACGTCCAAGAAAGGATTGACGGCTAAGGTGAGTGTCAATAAGAACAATATCGATTTCTACAACGACTATCCCTCTGCCTGCATCAACGGTGACTCCCGCACGCGTTGGGCAGCCTATGCCAATGTACCCATCGAGAGCGATATCAAGAAGACCCTCTATCCTCAGCTCCGCCAAGCTATCAACGGCCTGGGTGAAAAGGATGCCGTCGGACTGCTGCTCAACTGGGTACAGACGGCCTTCGAATACGAGTACGATGACAAGGTCTGGGGCGGCGACCGCGTCTTCTTTGCCACGGAGACGCTCTATTATCCCTACTGCGACTGTGAAGACCGCGCGATTCTGTTCTCGCGTCTCGTGCGCGATCTCATTGGACTCGATGTAGTCTTGCTCTACTATCCCGGTCACCTCGCTACCGCGGTCGGCTTCAAGGGCGATATCAATGGTGATTACCTAATGGTCAAGAACCGTAAGTTCGTCGTCTGCGACCCCACCTTCATCGGGGCGCCCGTCGGACGTACGATGCCGGGAATGGATAACAAAGAAGCACAAGTATTCCTGCTGAAGCGATGAAAAAGGCTTGGATCATCCTATTCGTTATCATAGCCGCCGGCGCATTGGCCGGAGGTATCTATTACATGGTCTCCGATCGTGCCGATGAGCAGGAGGAGGCTACCGAAGTGCAAGTGGAGGAATTCGTTACCCGCGGAGGGGCTACCTATTACAACGAGGAGGAACCCGAAGCCGACTACCGCCTCTTGGGCAAATGGCAGAACGAAGAGAACCCCCACTGGTATCGCGTCTATTATTCCGATTGGGAGAAAGAGGACTATTTCTGGGGCAAAGAGTGGTATGAAGATGAGGATGTAGATGAGACAGACCTGCAGTGGCACGGCAACGGTTGGTTCCTCTGGCGACTGGAGGATAACACCGTCACCGAACTCGCCGTCACCGACGGAGGCCTTGCTGTTATACCACATATCTACACCTTCTCCTACCTCTCCTCCGAGAGGATGACCTATAGCGAGAAACGCGACCGTAAGGTGCGTAATTTTCATAAGGTGGTACAATGAATCCCCTGATTCGTGAAATCAAGGACCAACTCCTGCCTGCCTATTCACCCGATGAGGCAGAAGCACTTGCGTGGTGGGTAGCCGAAGAATGCACCGGCCTCACCCGCACCCAACTCCTCCTAAATAATCTTTCAACTTTCAATTTTCAATTTTCAACTATAATAGATCGCCTCCTCCGCCACGAACCGATCCAGTATATCTTCGGATACACCCTCTGGCGCGGACTGCGTCTCAGTGTTACGCCAGCTACCCTTATCCCTCGTCCCGAAACCGCCGAACTCGTCGACCTCGTCTTAGAAAAACTATCACCAATCACCAATCACCTATCACCTATCATAGATGCTTGCACCGGCAGCGGCTGTATCGCTATTGCCCTCAAGCAAGCTCACCCCGAATGGCAAATCGATGCTTGTGACCTATCCGAAGAAGCGCTCCAGATAGCGCGTCAGAATGCCCTCGACAACGATACCGACATCCGCTTCTTCTGCCACGATATCCTTTCACCTCTTTCACCTAAATATTCTCTCGTCGTTAGCAATCCACCTTATGTTAAGCAGTCGGAGCGTAGGGATATGGAGCAGCGCGTCTTGGACTACGAACCCGCCTCTGCGCTCTTCGTTCCCGACGACGACCCGCTCATCTTCTACCGTGCCTTAGTAGCTCTGCAGGCACCTATACTCGCCGTTGAGATCAATGAGGCACTCTCCCTCGAGACCGCGCAGCTCTTTCGTGACAACCGCTATACCGACACCCAAATATTCCCTGACAGCTATGGCAAACCGCGATTTATCATCGGCCGAATGGCTTAGAAAGGCGCAGACCTATTGCGCCGCAGCAGAGCATTGTAAGGCAGAAGTGATGGAGAAATTCCGTCAGTGGTCTACGCCCGAAGCCCTCATCCCCTCGCTCATCGAGCAGCTCTACGCGCAGTCGTTTCTGGATGACGATCGCTATTGCCGGGCTTTTGTCCACGATAAGGTGCTCTACCAGGGTTGGGGACGCCGTAAGATCGAGGCGGCGCTGCGACAGAGAAACCTGCCTTCCGCTGCCATCAACCAAGGATTCGCTGCTTTGTCTGACGATGAATACCGCGATGTTCTTCGGCGTATTATACAGAAAAAGAAAGGTGCCACTTACGAACAAATGGCACGCTTTCTACTCCAACGCGGATTCACCTACGACGACTTTAGGGAAGAGCTATCTTCTCGATGAGCGGAGCGATCTCGCTGTTGTCTTTCCAACCTGTAAAATTCTCCGCTCCTACGCCGATGGCATAAATAGGTACCGGAGCGGCGGTGTGACTGTACGATGTCCAGCCTAATTTACTCTTCTGATTGAGCAGCGCAACGGCCTTGCCGCTGAGTTTATTGATCGACTTATACAGCGTCTTGATATCGCCGGCTTTGCCTTTGAGCATCTTCTTGTAGGTAGCCTGCAGTTTCTGGTCCTCCTCTTTGGTTACCTCCACCTTTTCATACAGGCTGAGTTGCTCTCTGAGCAGCTCCTTCACTTCTTCCCACGAGGCTTTCTTCTCGCCGCTCATCTTCTCATGGAGCATATCCGACAGCATATTCGACGAGCATTTCTGATTTTGCAGCAGCTGCAGATTGAGCGTATAATTGCTGTTACCCAAGGCCATTCCACCCGTCTCGTGGTCGGCTGTGATGACGATCAAGGTCTCATCGGGGTGCTCCTTGTAGAACGCATAGGCTATCTGTATCGACTCGTCGAAGTCGATGACCTCTCGGATACTGGTAGCGCCGTCCTGACTGTGATTGGCCCAATCGATAGCGCCGCCTTCTACCATCAGGAAGAATCGATCGCTCTTCTGCTCCAGGAACTTGATAGCCGTCTCCGTGATCTGCGCCAGCGTCAGATCGTTCGGCTTGCGATTGATGGCATAAGGGATCTGTGCCCAGCCGGCCTCCGTGATATCCTCGCCCTCACCTTCCTGAATCAGGATGAGACGCTTGGAATCCAGCTTATTCTGTGCATCCTTATAGCCGTGCGCAAACTCATAGCCGTTGTCGCGGCAGAGATTATATACGTTCGGCGCATCGGGGTCGTTCTTATCCGTAGGCTCGTAGAATGAGGCTCCGCCGAAGAACTCGAATCCCGATTCGGGCAGCTGCGTGCCGATCTGGTAGTACATGTTGCGTTTGGCTACGTGAGCGTAGAAGGCAGCCGGCGTAGCGTGGTCTATACTCACGCTTGTAGTCAATCCTACTGCCCAACCTGCCTTGTGCAGTTTCTCCGCGATCGTGGTCACGGGATTACCTTCTTCGTCCAGACCCAAGGTGCCGTTGTTGGTCTTCGTTCCTGTAGCCAGACAGGTGCCGGCAGCCGATGAATCGGTGATACCATTGCTCGTGGAGAAGGTACTGAGCTGACCAGTAAACGGAAGGGTCGTCATCGTCAGGCGCTCTACGCCGATCTTGCCCTGCAACTCGCTCAGATACATCTGAGCCGCCATCACATTATTCGGACCCATGCCATCACCGATAAAGTAAAAAACATACTTCGGCTGACTCCAACCAAGCATCACTACTGCGCACAGCAGTACAATCAATCCAATCCGTTTCATATTATTATCTTTTCACCTTTCACTTTTCACCTTTCACCTAAAAAAACGAGGCTCCGAATTGCTTCGTCGCCTCGTTTTGTCGGGATGACAAGATTTGAACTTGCGACCTCCGGTCCCCCAGACCGTTGCGCTACCGGACTGCGCCACATCCCGTGCCCTCAAAAAGGCTCATATGAGCCCGTTTTTTCGAAAAGCGGCTGCAAAGGTACTGCTTTTTTTTGATATGACCAAATTTTTTGACTACTTTTTTCAAAAATACCTTACTTTTCTACATTTTCTCCTCATTTTCTACTCAATCACCGCTTCAAAAACGCGAAATTAGATTTAGGAACAATGTAATGAGACCGGTGTTGATGAGGTCGGCAAACATAGCGCCGATGATCGGTACGATGAGGAAGGGTTTGACCGTGTAGCGGTATTTATAGCACACGGCACTCATATTGGCCATCGCATTGGGCGTAGCACCCAGTCCGAAGCCGCAGATACCGGCTGAAAGCACGGCGGCATCGTAGTTGCGGCCTAACATCGGGAAGGCCACGAAGTATACAAACAGGATCATCATTATTACCTGCGATGCCAATATCACTACCAGCGGCAGGGCGAGGCTCTCAAGTTCCCACAGCCTCAGCGAGATCATCGCCATGCCCAGGAACAGCGACAGGCAGATATTGCCCACACTGATGATGCGATCCATATCTAATAGTTTATCCGCCTTGACCCACTGACCGTTTTCCTTGTACTTAATGAACCCGATGGTATTGCGCGCGATAGCGGCTAATATCAGGGCACCGAAGTAGGTGGGGAAGGTGATGCCCGTCTTGGCGAGTGCCCAACTCAGTATTGTACCGCCGGCCATCGCCAGGAGGATGCAGTAACTGGCCTTGGCATACTGCTGGAACTCCTGTTCGTTGGAACTGACACGCTTGGCACGACCTGCGGGCGAAGCCTCGTCGCTCTCTATACCGGCCATCGCGGGGTCAATCTCCTCGGTAGGCGGCTGCATCTGTTCGTGCGTCAGTTTCTTACGGATCAGGTACTCCGCCATCGGACCACCTATCATACTTCCGGCTATCAGTCCGAAGGTAGCAGCAGCCATGCCGATCGTGCCTGCGCCCTGCAGTCCCATCTGCTCCAGCACGCTCGCAAATCCGCCGGCAGTACCGTGTCCGCCTGTCATCGATATGCTGCCTGCTGCGATGCCGATGAGCGGATCTACCTTCATCAGGCGCGTGATACCCCAAGGCATCAGGTTCTGCAGCGAGATGATGAGAACGAGCAGAATGAGCATCACTACCAGCGCCTTACCGCCCTGCTTGAGTACCTTCAGGTCGCTCTGGAAACCGACGCTGGTAAAGAACGCCAGCATACATACATCCTTCAGCGTACCATCGAACGACACCTCTATATTGCACCAGCCGTATAGCGCCAGCGTGATTAGCGAGAAGATGATACCGCCGCTCACAGGAGATGGGATGCAGAAGCGCTGCAGAAAACCCACCTTTCGCGTTAATATCATACCGACTACGAGGGCCAATGCACCTACGCCTGCGGTCTGAATCATGTCCAGTTCAATACTTGTCATATGCCAATCTTAAATTTTAAATCCTAAATGATTCGTTAGAATCGATATTGGATTCTAATCGTTCCTGCATGTCGGTTCATCGTATTCTCCTTCGCGAAGGCATCCCCCATATCATGCCATTCCACGCCTATATCCAGATAATTCCCGATCTGTTTGCTCACCTTCAGGTATCCATATACGGGTGTGCCGTACACCACGCGGAGTGGCGATTTCGGGGTGTAATACACCAGCTGCGCCCCGATCTGCCAGTTGTGCGGCAGGTAGGCGGTAGGCGCACATCGTACGGAAGCAAAGACCTGACTGCGGGCGATATGCACATTCATTCCGCCGGTAAGTGTCACCCATTTTGTTTTCCAGTACGCGGAGGCTCCTATCTCGCCAAAATTGTCCTCGCCCTCTACGATATAGTAACTTCCCTCCGCCTGGACGGTCAGTTTCTGCCGGCTGTAGGCATAGGCGGCCTTCAGCTGATTGATATCCAGCTCGCGTAGCAAGTTCTCTACATCCGCCCACACAACAGGGTAGGCGGGATTATAGTATTTGCGGAAGTATCCCAGCTGAATCTGATGCTGCGGGGTAGGCAGATAGATGATGCAGGCGTCGGTATTGTTGCGCACATCGAATCGCTTCTCCGTAGCGGTGGAATCAATCATGCGGTAGTTATATAGCATCACACGGTTACCGGCGGTGAATCGCCACTTCGGTAGGCTGTAGGTGAACTGCAGGTAGATATCGTGGTTATATACATCCCATCGCTGGTCGGTACCCTTACCCTTGGTGATCAGGTAATCCCCCTCCACGCCGGCCATCATCGTGAGTCCTTTCGTGAGAGGCGTGTTCAGTTCCAGCACAAACATCGGCAGTTGTCTGCTGTATATCGGATCGCCGGCGTACTGATATCCGCCTAATACGAGTAGTTCCGTGCCCGCCTCATTGAAGGTGTGAAAATAGCGTGCTCGGCCCATGATTTTCTGCTGGTGACCGTCCGGTAGCGCCAGGTATTGCTGGGTGAGGTAGGTAAGGAGCCTGTTCTTTTCGTCAAACCGGTTGGTCATATGTAGCGACAGGTACTCCTTATGTCCCTCTTGGTAGCGATACGCTGCGTTGGCATATATATCGGTACACGCGCTGCCGTAGAGCACGTTGACCGTTCCGTTGGCCTCTATCTCCTTGCCGAATCCGCCTTGGGCTTCCACGAAACCCTTCACCGCCTGCGGCATCGCCATCACGATATCCAGCACCTTACCCGTGCCGATCGTTCCTTTGGCCACACCCGTGTTGGTGCAGACGTGAATCTTGGCGATGTCTTTGGCCTTCATCTGATTCAGGATCAGCCGCACATCACCGTTGATCGGGCAGTTGTCCATTCTCAGGTTGTACTCCGTGATCACATCCTCGTAGCCGCTTATCATCAGCTCCGGCACCATCTGCAGCACATCCAGTAGCGATTCCTCTCCCGTCAACTCCATGAGCTGGGGATAGATCATGATTCGGTCGGCCTTCACCTCGATAACAGGCACACTGTCCTCTGCCCGCATCCCGGCTACCCCCAGCCCCAAGGCCAATCCCATGATCACTGCACGATAGTTCATACTAAACATTATCCTATTCTATAATAACCGATGTGATGTCTTCGGCTTCCGCAAGTCCGAGTTTCTGACGAACTTGGGTCTTGCGCTGGTAGATAGTTTGCATGCTTTGACGAGTGAGCATGTTAATCTCCTTAGTGGAGAAATCGGCTTTCAATAAACAGCAGAGCTGCAGTTCCTTCTCGTTCAATACTTTTTCATATTTTTGCACGAGACGTGAGTAAAATCCGTCATAGACCAAATCAATGGTTTGGTAAATACTTTGCCAATCAATGAGGGCATTGGCGGTTTCCTCGTTCAATGCCATGAGGCGTGCAAGCAGTTGTTGGTTGGCTTCGGTGGGTGTTCCGGCAATCGTTTTGATGACACCCAATTGCTGCAACATCAGTTTACGTACACTCTCTTTATCATCCTTTTTGTCTGCCGCAGCTAACATGGTTCGCAAGGTCTCAATCTCTTCCTCTTTCTCCATAAGCAGCCTTTGACGACGACGGTATAGATAGATGAATAGTAAGCATATGCCCAAAGCTACGAAAAACAAAACGATGATAACAATCATTTGTCTTTGACGACTGATGGTCAGATATAGATTGCGTTCGCGCAGGTCTCGGATAGAACGCTCCTTGGCTTCCGCCACGCGGTAACGCACATAGTCCGTCTCCGACCAGCGGTTATGGTATTGTACCAGCGGGAAAAAATGATACGCTCCCTTTTGCGCATACTCCAGCACTTGTCGGTGCGCTAAGAATGCCGCTTCTGTAGCCGGGTCGAACTCCTCCGACTCCTTGTAACCGGCGAACAGTTCTTCCGCCTCACGCATATACCGCTCAGCACGCTGTTTGTCACCTTTGTTCAACCACAGACGCGAGAGCGAATAGAGGCTCTCCACCTGCAACCAACTGTCCGCTTGGCGGTATTCTTCCGTCAGATCTTCCAGCATCTTTATTGCACGGTCAGTTTGTCCGATTTCGCCTAACAGGTCAGCATAATTACGGCGAACCACATTGACAATAAACGCTGAGTCCGCAGCTTGTGCAATCGCTTTCTCAAAGCACGCTTCCATCTTGTCATATTCGCCAAGCGAGAAATAAACAATTGCCAGCGCATTATAGACGCGCTCCACTTCGTCCAAATGAATAGCCTTGCCGTTGTCGAGACCGATAAGCGTCTCCGTGTATTCACGCACATGTTCGTAATCATAATCGCGCATGGCTATCTCCGCCGACACACGCAATATAATCACTTGCCATAGATGTTCTCCCGTCAGTTCAGCGACCTCGTCGGCATAGTTTTTTTGCCGTTGCAGCACTTCCTGTGTCCGCGCTTTGTCACCGTTCCACCAGTAATACATCGCCTCGTCCAAACCGGACAATATCATATGGCGCGCATCTCCGTGCTCTTCTTCCCATTGCTTGCGATAATACTCCGCTGCCCAACATATCATGGAATCCTCGGACAGTGATTGCATGGAATTGGCATGCAGGTCGCATATTACAAACCAATATTTCGCCAAATGTTCATCGTCCAACCGTTCAGGACGTTCCACCTGCCGCATCAGCAACTCTGCGGAATCCCTATTGCTGTACAATAAAGCCTCCGCTGTGTTAATGCATTGCCTGTCGTGGTGAATGGTGCAACCGGCCAGGAGCGTAACGAGAGCAAATAGGAGATTATGCCGTTGCTGAGTCATATACGTAATTCTTATTCGTCAAAATTCCCAAACTCAACCGCTCTTGGATTTCCGGGCGGATGTCTGCGTAAATAATACTATATTGAAGATTATTTTCCATATTTCCATCGACTTTACCTCTTTTGGCTGCAAAGGTACAATATTTTTTTGACATATGCAAATTTTTCTGCATTTTGTTCTCAAAAGGGCCAGATTTTTCCAAAATATGACATGTTTGGAAATTTATATAAACCACCATGAGTGATATATAAACTTTTATTTCTAAAAAGTGCCTATTTATAAGGGATTTAAGGATAAAAATATAAATCAAAATATTTGGATATAATACGCATTTTGTAGTACCTTTGCAAAAAATTTTGAAAGATTTAACAACTCAAAAATTGAAGAAAATGAAACCAAAATTTATCATTATCGGATTGGTACTCGCAGCAGTACTTTCGATGAGCGGGTGTATGCCCGGAAGTGAGAAGTGGAACATCCACATTGCGGCACATTGCTACATCAAAGGCGGTGGACTGCAAGAAGGTGAGAAACTGATTTTTGTCAATGGTATTCAGCGCAAGTGCTTGCGTGAATGGCAGGGGCAAATGTGTAAGTATGTGGCGGTTAAGTACACTTTCCGCAAGGCGAATGGCAATCTCGACCAACGCATCCTTCATCTGCTGATGACCGAACATTGCGACAGCATCGTCGATTGCAGTTACGACGGCAAGGCGGAATGGGTCAATGACAATGATCTGATGATGCTGCGGGACATCTTTCCGCATGGAGTCTTCGGCGGCGAACGGTAATGTATCACCTTATAATATATAATAATATGCAAACAAAGTATTTCGTATTGGCAGCGGCGATGATTTGCGCCGTGTCAATGGCAGCTAACAACAAGGTTAGCGGAGTTATCAAGGACGCAGCGGACAAGACTGCGCTCATTGGTGTCAATGTCAGTTTGAAACAGGGCGACCAACAAGTTTCCGGCACGGTCACAGACGCGCACGGTAAGTTCAGTTTGGAAGCCGAAACGGGCGAGTTCGTGTTGGAGTGTTCGTACATCGGCTACGAGCCCATCGGCATGAGTTTGGCAGTAAACGGTAACATCCACCTCGGCACGATTGAGATGAACGAGGCTTCGACGGAACTGAGCGAAGTGGTGGTGGAAGGTGACGCGGTGATTCAGAAAGTGGATCGCCAGATTCTTCTGCCGAACAAAGAGCAGTTGGGGGCTTCTTCGGACGGTATGTCGCTGCTGCAGAACTTGCAGATTCCGCGTATCGTTGTGAATCCTGTGGAAAACTCAGTCAAGACCCTCGCGAACCAAGAGGTGCAGTTGCGTATCAACGGCATCGAGGCAAGCAGTTCCGAGGTCATGGCGATTAACCCCAAAGATGTCATCCGTATCGAGTACCACGACCAGCCGGGTGTGCGCTATAACGGCGCGGCGGCTGTCATCAACTACATCGTCAAGCACCGTGACACGGGCGGCAATCTGATGCTCAACGCATCCAACGGCGTGACCATGCCCGGTTGGGGCGAGTACCACCTGGCGGGCAAGGTGAACTTCGGCAAATCGTCATTCAGCCTTATGACGCACTACTCGCCGCGTGACGTTTATTGGACGCGCACAAATTCAGAGACGTACTATTTCAGTACGGGCACAATCGAGAATCGCGAAGTGGGCGAGCCGACACGTTTCAAGATGAATCCGGTGAACATCGGTTTGA
>CAMJDT010000040.1 GCA_946404495.1 uncultured Bacteroidales bacterium | reverse complement strand
AGGACCTCGCCGGTGGCCAACCCACCTTGAAGGCCTACATCTGGGCGGACGAGCTTGACAAGTACGATCAAGCCCACCAAGGGTAATGTAACATTGGCCGTTGGCATTGGCATTGGCTGAAATAGCTAACGCCAACGCCAATAGCCAAAGCAAAAAATCGCAGATTTCGCATGATTTCTGCGATTTTTTTTGCATATGTCAGAAATATTTTGTAATTTCGGCCACCTCCCTCCCAAAAAGCATCTAAAGCAGAATATCCTGTTTATCGAGAAATTATTAAAGATTCAAAAGTCTATCGCAGAATCGAAAAAAGCGAAATATCTCCGACTGAAAATAGGGTCTCGATTGGCGGAGGGGGGGAGATAAGCGAAAAAAAATGTTGTAACTTCGAGGACACCGACACGGCTGACATTGTAGCCGTCCCACCTCGAAGTTACAGTCGCACCAATTGTGCGAATAACAAGGCTTTATAGCACAAAATACAAATAAATTTGCATTTTCTTGCTAAAATCCTTGTGTATTCCATTTTTTTTTTGTAACTTTGCGGCCAAATTGGGTTTTTTGTATAAAAACCCGTGTAAAACAAGTGGAACAACCATAAAAATAAACAAAAACGAATATGCTTTTTTATCAAATTGACACTGTGGCCTCTGAGATGGCCGAGATGAGTGGTGTAATGGAACCTGCAGAGGAGTCCATCAGTCTGTTTTCAATGGCTATGTACGGCGGTTGGATCATGGTGATCCTGGCGCTGCTGCTGGCTTGGGCTTGCTATATCTTCATCGAGCGATTGGTGACGCTGAAGAATGCGAGCCGCGAGGACGTGCATTTTATGGATAAGATCAAAGACTATATCCACGAGGGTAAGATTGACTCGGCGGTGAACCTCTGCCGCGAGACGGATACGCCCTCTTCGCGCATGATAGAGAAAGGTATATCGCGTATCGGCCGTCCGATGCAGGATGTGCAGGTAGCGGTAGAGAACGTCGGCAACCTGGAGGTGGGTAAGCTGGAGAAGGGATTGGTAATCATGGCTACGATCGCTGCCGGAGCTCCGATGTTGGGATTCCTGGGTACGGTTCTCGGTATGGTACAGACCTTCTATAATATGGCGCAGAACGCGAGCGGCGTCATTGAGATGTCGGCCCTGTCGGAGGGTATGTATCAGGCGATGGTAACGACCATCGGCGGTCTGATAGTAGGTATATTGGCAATGTTCGCCTACAACTTCCTGGTAGCCAGGATCGATAATGTGGTGCGTCAGTTGGAAGGACGGACGCTGGAGTTTATGGACCTCTTAAACGAACCCGCTTAATATGGCACTGAAGAGAAGAAATAGGGTAGAAGCGACGTTTGCGATGTCGTCGATGACGGACTTGATTTTTCTGTTGCTTCTGTTCTTTGTGATGGCATCTACGATGTCGTCGCCCAATGATATTAAGATCAACCTCCCGCAGTCGCGTGCGAAGCAGAATACGAAGAACGTGGTAGCCAAGGTGTCGATCGACAACTTAGGCAATTACTTCGTAGCCTTGGGCAAATCTAAGCCCGTAGCGATCGCGGCGGAGGATCTGGAGGGATACTTGGCGTCGGTGCAGGAGCAGGACAGCGCAATGTATATCGCCCTGCACGCAGACGAGGATATCGCGTATAAGGAAGTGGTGCATGTGCTCGATATAGCCAATGAGCACAAGATGAAGCTGGTAATAGCGACCAAGAGATGAAGAAACGGAATTCCAAACTCATAGCAACGATAGGCACAGTGCTGTTTATGCTCATTGTGTTTCTGTTGCTATGGTTCCTGATGATCGGTTATATGCCGGAGCAGGAGGATGAAGGAGTGATGGTGTCGTTTGGCGAGACCGAGATAGGCGGAGGTCAGGAGAACGGCCTGGTAGCGGCAGCTGCTACGTCTGAGCCTGCCTACACACCGCCTCCCGCGCCGGCGCCACCGTCGGATAACGAACTGATGACGCAAGAGGACGAGGAGGCGCTCGCCATCCGCCGCCATCAGGAGGAAGAGCGCCGTCGGGCGGAGGCCGAAGCGCGCGCTGAGCAGGAGCGCGAGCGCGCAGAGCAGGAGCGGCTGGAGCAGGAACGTCTGGCGGAGGAACGGCGTATAGCCGAGGAGAATGCCCGCAAGCAGGCCGCTATCGACAAGGCCAACCAAATGGGAGCCCTCTTTGGTCAGACGCACAGCCCCGAGGGTTCGGGCGGAACGGGCGAGTCGGCTTCGTCGGCAGCCAAAGGCAATCCGCTCGGGCACGGTAACTCGGGTGGTAACTCATGGAGCCTGAACGGACGCAGTATCGTAGGCGCGCTGCCCGCACCGAGCAATGACTTCAAGCAGGAGGGCCGCGTGGTGGTCAATATCACCGTGGATACGGAGGGCAGAGTCATCTCGGCCGTAGTCGGACCCGGCTCGACCATCAGCGACTACGCTACGCAGCAGCTGGCCATCAAGGCAGCGCTGAAGGCTAAATTCAACGTAGTGGATCGTCCCGACAAAGCAATGGGAACGATCACGTATAACTTTAAGTTTAAATAACGTAACATATGAATTATTTGTTTCTTGACAACGGCTTCGAAGAGATAGAAGCCATCACGGTAGTGGATCTGCTGCGTCGTGCAGGTATCAGTCTGACTACGGTCAGTATCACGGGTAAGGACTTAGTGCTGGGCGCACATAATGTAGCGGTGGAGGCCGACTGCCTATTTGATGCAGTGGATTTCTCCGACGCGGAATACCTGATTCTGCCGGGCGGTCAGACGCAGTTAGGCAAGCACTCGGGACTCTGCGAACTACTTCGTCAGCATAACAATGCGAATAAGATGATCGCAGCCATATGTGCCGCGCCGGCGGTGCTGGGCGAACTGGGCATACTCGAAGGCAAGCAGGCTACGTGCTATCCGGGATTTGAGGCTGCACTGGGCGAGAGCTATGTAGGCGGTCTGGTGGTGGAGAGCAAGAACGTGATCACGGCCAAAGGTCCGGGGCTCGCGTCCGACTTTGCCTTCTGCCTCATCGAGCATATTAAGGGCAACGATGTAGCCGACCGCGTGTATGACACGGCGCAATACTGATTTGAGATTTAAAATTTAAGATTTAAAATTGATATTTTATGAAAAAGACTTTACTTACACTTATGTGCGCTATATCAACGATTGCATTGATGGCGCAAGAAGCCGAAGAGGCTCCCAAACCGTGGAAATGCACGGGTGTATTAGGACTCAATGCCAGCGCAACGAGCCTGGTTAACTGGGCAGCCGGCGGTAATAACAACGTGACGGGCGTCGCTTTCGCCAAGGTGCGTCTGCTCTACAACGAGAAACACCTCTCGTGGGAGAGCAACCTGGACCTGGAATACGGTCTGAGCTGGGTGGACCAGAAGTACGACAAGCTGCAGAAGAGTAGCGATCACCTCAAGTTCGACACCAAGTTCGGTTGGGAGTTTGAGAAGACCTGGTTCCTGACGGCAAGTGCTGCTTTCCAGACGCAGATGGACCTCGGTCGTCACTATCCCGGTGACGGAACGGTAGGTGCTATCCACAGCATGATCCTGGCTCCGTCGTACACGGATATATCGGTCGGTATTGACTGGAAGAAGAGCGTGAACGGCGCAGACTTCTCCGTATATCTCTCTCCCGTAGCCGGACGTATCGTAACGGCCTATGTATCGGATGCCAACAACAAGAAGTACACCCAGGAGATGCTGGACGGCGGTGTGTACGGCGCAGGCTATGACTTCCGCACGCATATGCAGGAGACCAACGGTACCTGGAAATACGATGAGCTGAACGTAAAGCAGTACCACAATGCCAGCGCCGAACTTGGTCTGAACTTCAAGGGTGCGATCAACTACACTTACAAGGACCTGAAACTGGCGACCACCGTGACGCTCTTCACCCCCTATAAGTGGGATAAGATTGAGATGTACGCCTTTGACAACGGTGCAGGCGTAGCCAACTACACCAAGGCCGAGATGGAGACCAATAAGTACGACCTGAGTAAGGCTGAATACCTGGGCTACCGCGACAACAACCGTCGTTTCGGTAACTTCGATGTGGATTGGGCATTCATGATCTCGTATCGGTTCCTCAAGTGCCTCAACGTAACGCTGAGCACCAACCTCAAGTACATCAACGGTCTCAAGATCGAGAAGGAACTGGAGGACGGCACGATCTCATCTGCCGAGCGCGTACAGTTCCAAGGCGTGTTGGGCCTGGGCGTAGGCTATAGCTTCTAAAGAAGGACTCCGACAACGATGGAATCGCTGGATCGACTGCAAGCCAATATCCGTGCTCTCATCGAGAAGCATGAGGCGATCATGGAGGAGAACCGTCTGCTGACGGAGGACAACCGCCGCCAGCACGACGAGATCCTTCGCTCGCACGCCGAGATCGTGCAACTGAGGCACGAACTGCGTGATGTGAGTACCGCCGCCTCTATGTTAGGCGACGAGGAGCAGCGCGAGAAGGCACGGCTGTACCTGACCCAGATCATCCGGCAAGTGGATTCCGCGATTGAGACACTCAAACAATGAGCGACGAACGTACCTTACATATCAGTCTGCAACTGGATGCCCACAAGCTGGCACTCAATGTGCCGATGTCTCAGGAGGGTATCTATCGCGACGCGGCTAAGATGCTCAACCGCAGGTATGAGTTTTACCTGCACCGTATGCCCAATGCCTCGGCAGAGAAGCTGTGGGTATATGTAGCTCTGGAGACCGCCTGCGCGCTGAAGAGTGACGCGCGAGCCAAGTCCATCGAACCCGTTGTGGAGCAGATCGATGCACTCAATCAACTAATCGAGCAACAATTATAATACCATATATACTATACATATGATACTGTACTATTTACTGATAGGATTCGGAGCCTTCCTGGTGGGAGGCCTGTTATGCTACCTCTTCTTCCGCTATTCGACAGCAGGTATGCTCAAGAAGGCAGAGGAGGAAGGTGAGATGATTAAGAAGCGCAAAGTCGTGGAGGCCAAGGAGAAATTCATTGCCCTGAAGCTGGAGCACGAAAAGATGGTGCGCCAGGACGAGCAGCGCAAGCAGCAGCAAGAGCAACGTCTGCAGCAGCGTGAGCAGCAGCTCAACCAACGTCAGGGTGATATCCAGCGCGCGCAGAACGAATTGCAGCAGCAGACCCGCACGCTGGAGCAGCAGCAGAAAGCCGTGGAGTTTAAGACCCAGGAGATCGACCGTCTGCACAAGCAGGCAGAGCAGCAACTGGAGCAACTGAGCGGCATGTCGGCTGAGGAAGCCAAGGTGCAACTTGTGGAGGCCCTCAAGGACGAGGCTAAGACCGCTGCGATGGCCTATGTGAACGAGGTGATGGACGATGCACGCCTCACTGCCAATAAGGAAGCTAAGAAGATCATCATCCAGACGATCCAACGTATCGCCTCGGATACCACGGTGGAGAATGTTGTCTCCGTCTTCCATATAGAGAACGACGAGGTCAAGGGACGTATCATCGGTCGCGAGGGAAGGAATATCCGCGCACTGGAAGCCGCTACGGGCGTTGAGATCGTAGTGGACGACACGCCCGAATCGATCACCCTGTCGGCCTACGACCCAATCCGCCGTGAGATCGCCCGCCTGGCGCTGCACCAACTCGTGCAGGACGGACGTATCCACCCCGCACGTATCGAAGAAGTGGTAGCTAAGGTGACCAAACAGGTGGACGAAGAGATCATCGAAACCGGTAAGCGTACCGCCATTGACCTGGGTGTACACGGCTTGCATCCCGAACTGATTCGCTTCATCGGTAAGATGAAGTACCGCTCGTCGTACGGTCAGAACCTGCTGCAGCACGCTCGCGAGACTGCCTTGCTCTGCGGCGCTATGGCAGCCGACCTCGGACTCAATACCAAGAAAGCCCGCCGTGCCGGTCTGCTGCACGATATAGGCAAGGTAGCCGAAGAGGATACCGACCTGCCGCATGCAGAGCTCGGTATGAAGATGTGCGAGAAATACGGAGAGAAACCCGATATATGCAACGCCGTAGGTGCTCACCACGATGAGATCGAGATGGAGACACTGATTGCGCCTATCGTGCAAGCCTGCGATGCTATCTCCGGTGCTCGCCCGGGTGCCCGCCGCGAGATCGTAGAGACCTACGTGAAGCGTCTGAACGACCTCGAGGACCTCGCTATGTCGTATCCCGGCGTAGTCAAGACCTACGCCCTGCAGGCAGGTCGCGAACTCCGCGTCATCGTAGGTGCGGATAAGATCAGCGACAAGGACACCGAGCTCTTGTCCTTCGATCTGGCCAAACGTATCCAGGACGAGATGACCTATCCCGGTCAGGTCAAGATCACGGTGATCCGCGAGACACGCGCGGTTAACTACGCGAAGTAAGACAGATTAGGAATTCAGTTCCGATAGCTCCAGCCAGCGCAGTTCCTTCTCATCGAGGGCTGCGCTGACTCGTTTATAGTCCTCGCTGGCCTGACGGATCTGTTCTGCGTCAGTAAGCACGCCGCTCAGCTGCGCCTCCAGCTCCTGCTTCTGCTGCTCCAAGATCGGCAGCTCCTGCTCCAAGGCCGCGAGCTCCTGCTTCTCCTTAAAACTTAGGCGGCGGGGGCGAGCATTGATGTCGCGAGGCTTCGAGACCTCGATATCTCGAGACGTCGATACCTCGATATCTCGGGGACGACCCGCGACCGCCGCCGAACGACTCTCCTGCTCGCGCCATTGGGTGTAGTTGCCCGGGAAATCGTCGATGAGGCCTTGACCGCGGAAGACAAAGAGATGGTCTACGACGCGGTCCATGAAATAGCGGTCGTGACTCACGACGATAAGGCAACCCTTGAAGCCGCAGAGATACTCTTCGAGTATCTGCAGGGTAGGGATGTCGAGGTCGTTGGTGGGTTCGTCGAGGACGAGGAAATTGGGATTCTGCATCAGCACGAGGCAGAGGTGCAGCCGCTGTTTCTCGCCGCCGGATAGTTTCTCCCAATAGTCGTACTGCTGGGAGGGCGTGAAGAGGAAATGTTGCAGAAACTGACTCGGGCTCAGGCGCTCGCCGTTACCGAGTTCGATAGTGGGATAGTCGCGCACGAGCTCGATGATCTTCTTGCCCTTCGGGAAGGTCTGCCCGGTCTGACGGTAATAGCCGAAGCGCACCGTCGTGCCGATATCAAAACAGCCGCTGTCGGGCATCTCTTCGCCGAGCAGCAGCCTCAAAAACGTACTCTTACCCGTGCCGTTCGCACCGATGATGCCAAGTTTCTCGTAACGCGAGAAGACGTAGGAGAAGCGGTCCAAGATGACGGTCTCGCCGTAGCGTTTACTGACCTCTTTGGCCTCGAAGATCTTATTGCCGATATATCCGCTCTCCACCTCGATACGGACATTATCCTCGCGTATGACGCGCTTGGCGGTGTCTTCGATCTGATAGAAACGGTCGATACGGTACTGCGCCTTATGTCCGCGTGCCTGCGGCATGCGCCGCATCCATTCGAGTTCGGTGCGGTAGAGATTCTTGGCGCGCTGCGTCTCCGTCAGCAGGTTATCGATGCGTTCGGCCCGCTTGGAGAGGTAGTATTGATAGACCGACCCGCCGAACTCGTCGTTGGGGTTGCGGTAGAGGTAGACGGCGTCCTTGTCGAGTTCGATGATGGTATCGCAGACGCGGTCCAGAAAATAGCGGTCGTGGGTGACCATTAGGATCGTGCGGTTGCCCTTGCGGAGCGTCTCCTCCAGCTTGGTAACGGTGTCGAGATCAAGATGGTTGGTGGGTTCGTCGAGGATGAGCAGATCGGGTTCGGAGTCGAGGAGCCGGTCGATGACGCGTTTCTTCTTCTGTCCGCCGGAGAGGGTAGCAAATTCAGGCGGGTAGTCGATCTGTTGCGGCAGGTAGCCGGTCTTGAGATCGCGGCGGAAAGTGATCTTACCGCTGTCGGCCGACTGATGGCCGGTCAGGATATCGAGTAGCGTGCTCTTGCCGGCACCGTTGCGCGCTACGAGCGCGATGCGGTCACCCTTGTTGACAGCAAAGGAGATACCCTCAAAGAGTACCTTATCGCCCACACCCTTGGTGAGCCCTTCTACCGTCAGATATGGAATCAGCGTCGCCGTAAAATATCAATTATCAAATAATCGTTCCGAAAGGATAAGAATTGTCAATTATCAACTAACATCAGGTCTTGCGGCAGGCGCAGCGTATAGAGGATGGCCTCGGCTTGGCGCATCGCGTTGCGTTTCTTCTGGCCCGAAGCATAGAGGAAGGTCTCGGCGGTGATGACCTGCTGGTTGATCTCGTCCAGGCGGGTGAGGCTCACATAGGGTCCTCCCATCGCTTCGCCGTCGATGAGTTTCCACAGTCCGCGTACCTCGGCGGCCCACACGTGGATAGCGGGGTGATCCTTGTCGGCGGGGGAGGAGAGGGTGATCTCGCTAAAGACGGGCGGAATGACCTTGTATTCCGTTCCCATCTTACTGCCCTCTACGCTGCCGCTGACGAAGTGAGCTACCACCTCATCGCGCATCCGGTTGAGTTTGTCGGGCGTGAAGGCATCTGCTTCGGTATAGTCGTAGCCGTAGACGAGAAGGTCGCGACGCATCGGACCCTTGTTGTTGCAGCACCAGAGGAAATTGACCTTGCGTCCGTCCAAAACGACCGCTGTATCCATCAGGAGCATATAGTCCTCGGGGATGTACATGTCGCTATAGAACCGTTGCTGCAGCTTGGCGCGTGCCTCGAGGTTGGTATAGCCGCGCAGGAAGCGTCCCTGCCGCTCGATCTCGCGGTCCACGAACCACTTGCGAACGCTCTCGCCGTTCGTCTCCCACCAGGTGGTGAAGGCGTCTGCGTCCGGTGCCTGGACGGTATAGACGGCTTGGGGGGTAGACCAGTAGTCGTTGCGGATCTTAGCCTTGGCCGTGGTATAACGCTCGGGGTTGATATCGATGATGAGGATATTGCGGGTCGGCTTCAGAAGGTCGTCAAAGGCGGCATGCGGCACGATGCTCGTGGTGAAGTACGGCTCCATTTGCGGCAGTGCGGGCATATTGGCCTCCATGACCGAGCGCACGAGGGCGGAGAGAGAGTTGATGTCCTCGTCGTAGGCCGAACCGTTGTTGTAGAGCGTCTGCTGCGCCAATTGGTTGCGCTGCTCTTGCGTGAGCGGCTCGTCGTTGAGTACCACCAGGCACTCGTAGATCGTACCCGTAGCCGAGGTGAGCGTACGTCCGCCGCCTGAGCAACTGTTCATTACTACTGCACTCAGCAGCACAACCGATGCGATAATAACTGCATAAAATCGTTTCATATCAGTCCTGTTTTAGATTCGCCTGCAAAATTACTATAAATTTTTGACATATGCAAATTTTGTTCCGAAAAATGCAATATTGATCATACAAATTGCAGATTTTTCTCGAAATAGGTGTACTTTTTTTGGGTAAATGTGGTCGTTTATTCATAAAATTTGCATATATTAAGAAAAAGTAGTAAATTTGCACGCTTTTTTGTGAAAATATTGTTTTATTTTTAAGAATAAGAGAAAAATGAGGAATTTTTACATCCGAAGAATTACGGTCGTAGCAGCCGCCCTGCTCTTCACCCTTGCGCTTTCAGCGCAGCAGGTTCCGAATGCGGGATTTGAAGATTGGAGCGGTGCAGCCTTCGACGGTAACATTCAGCCGGCCAGCTGGAATGCCAGCAATGTGACCCAGTTTGGCTTCAAATTCAATTTTGCCCACCGTGAGGCGGGCCATACAGGTAGTTACTCGATGATGGTACAAGACCAGGATATCGGTGCTGCCGGTATTACGGAGACCAGCCCGGGATACGTATCCCTGGGTGTGCCTTGGGTCTATATTGAGAGTCTAACCAAGGTGAGTCAGGCCACAGCCGGTGATGCCGGCGGTATCAACTGGACCTACCGTCCCGACACGATGGCCGTGTGGATCCGCCGTACCGGTAATAACACCGATAAGGAGGATTTCCACCTCCTCTATTACTCCTGGATCGGAACGGCTCAGAGCTCCAAGTACAAAGGTAAGAACGGTAACTGTACCTCCGTCACCAAGCAGGACGAGGAGAGTGACGTGCGTCAGGCAACGAACGCCAACGAGTGCGGTACCGACACCAAGGCTACACAGGTAGCGGAGGGTTGGCTGCGTACGCGCGCAACCTACAACAACTGGACGCTCATCAAGGTGCCTATCTACTACATGAACAACTCGGCACCGCAGAAGATGAACATCATCTTCTCGGCATCTAACTATCCGAACTTCCGCGCCAACAGCGGCCTCTATGACGGCAACAGCCTCTACGTGGACGACGTGCAGATGATCTATTCGTCTAAGATTCAGCACCTCTACATCGACGGCAAAGAGTGGTTGGGTTTTGACCCGAACAACACAGGCGAGCAGACCTATTCGCTCGGTCAGAGCGCTACCGCCGTGCCCACCAATATCAAGGCACGCCGCGGTGAGGGACAGTTCACCAACACCAAGGGTCAGACCGCTACCTTCCCCGGACGAGAGTTGAGCGGTAGTGAGATCAGCATCACCAACGGTGTAGTGGACGGCACGCCGACACTCATCACCGTCACAGCCGAGGACGGCAGCAGCACAACGACCTATCGCATTAAGTTCGTGCGCGCCGCTTCGACCAACTCGTACCTGGCAGGTATACAGGTAAACGGTCAGCCGCTGAGTAACTTCAACCCCTATAACACCTCGTATCAGGTAGCTCTGCCGTACGGCACGACCGCTGCTCCGATCATTACAGTGACGCAGCAAGAGGACCAACAGACCGTACAGATCACCCAGGCTTCGTCGGTCAACGGCACGGCCACGATCGTGGTGACGGCAGCCGATAAGAAGACCAAGACTACCTATACACTATCTTTTTCGGTAGCCCCGCTTGCCGATAATACATTGCAGGATATCAAAGTGAACGGGGAGTCGGTCGCCGGTTTCATGCCGCAGCAGACCAACTATCGCGTGTCGCTTCCCTTGGGTACGACCACATTGCCGACCGTGCAGGCTATCTCTGCCTATCCGGCCGGTGAACAGACCATCACGTACACCGCACCCTCGGAGATAGACGGCGGCGTGTATCAGATCGCCGTGACGACGCCGGGAAACCCGACGCCCAAGACCTATAAGCTCAATTTCCGTCTGGAACCCTCGTCCTACAGTCGCCTGCGCGACCTGCAGATCTGGGGACAGACCATCGAGGGCTTCGACCCCGAGCAACTGACCTACTACGTGACGCTGCCTATCGGTACGGACACCTTGCCGGTGATCACCTATACGCAAGGCGATGCCTATCAGACCGTGCAGATCACGCCCGGCGGACTGGACGGTACGACGCGTGTGACCGTCACCGCTGCCAATGGCGATCAGACGGTGTATAAGATCGTGTTCACGACCCTCAAGTCGGAGGTGTCGACTCTGGCGATGATCTACCTCAACGGTACGCCGCTGGAGAACTTCCGTTCCGACTCGTTCTTCTACAGCGTGGAGCTGCCGATCGGTACGACCTCGCTGCCCGCGATCACCTATGATCAGGACGATGAGTTTGAGAGCGTCAACCTCGTGACGGGTTCGCTGAACGGCGAGACGCGACTGATCGTAACGGCCGGAGACGGCAGCGTATCGATCTATCGTATCCGCTTCTCCGTGCATCAGGCCAACGACCCGACGCTCCGTATGATCTACCTAAATGGCACGCCGCTCGCGGGCTTCCATCAGGATACCACCGAGTATTGGGTGACCTTAGAGCAGGGTAGTGCGCAGCCTGTGGTAAGTTGGGACACCGCCGACGAATGGCAGACCGTGACGACGCGTACGAGCGCCAACGGTGACTATCGCATCACCGTCCGTCCGCAGACCGGCAGCAGCCTGACGTATATCATCCATTTCACCACGCAGAAGTCGTCGAATACGGCGCTCAATATGATCCTTCTGAACGGCGAACCCCTCGAGGACTTTGATGCCGACATCTATTTCTACCACGACAGTCTGGCTAAGGGCGTGAGCTCGCTGCCCGTCGTGACCTGGGTGACGGCTGAGGACAAACAGACCGTGAAGCGCACGCGTGACGGCTACGCCGTGATCCTGACCGTGACGGCCGAGGATCGCGTGTCGACGCAGAACTATACGATCCTCTTTATCCCGCAGCCCTCTGCCGGTGCGTACCTGCAGGGTATCAACCTGGACGGCACACCGATGAGCGGTTTCCGCAGCGAGGTGCTGAGTTACGACTCCATCATCCTGCCCCCGTCGGGTGTATGCCCGGCTATTACGGTCGTTAAGGAGGATGAACTGCACGTGACTATCACGGCTCCCTACGCAGCCGGTACGGCTAAGATCCTCGTCACCGGTAAGAACGGACAGAACACCTACGAACTCAACTTCGTGGATACGACCGCCCACAGCGGTTCGGGCAGCGGCGAAGGCGGCGAGACACCGACCTATGTGCCCTCCACCGACTGCAGCCTCGCGGCTATCTATCTGGACGGAGTCCTCGTGCCCGGCTTTGCGCCCGCAACGCACAGTTACGATGTATCGCTACCCGCAGGCAGCGAGATTCCCGCGGTAGGCTATCGCCGTAACACGGAGAAGCAGACCGTGCTTGCCGGCGCTGACAATGCCCGCCTGTATCGCCTCTTGGTGACCGCCGAGAACGGCGACACCGCCTCCTATGTAGTACGCTTTGAGGTAGCTAAATACGACGACGCGGATCTCGTGGATCTGTCGGTAGAAGGCCTGCCTTTCGCATTTGTGCCTACCACCTACAGCTATCGTCTCGAGATCGCCCGCGGCCTGAGCCTGCCTCAGGTATCGTATATTACCAAACCCGGTCAGACCACGATGCTCGCTACGCTCAACGACACCGTGCAGCAAGTCATCGTCACCGCCGAGAGCGGACGTCAGAATACGTACACCTTATTATATACGCGCGTAGAGTCGTCGAATGCCCTACTCAGCGCCATCTACCTGGACGGCGTGATGATGGAAGGCTTCGATCCCGCGGTGTATAACTACACGGACACCCTGCCTTGGCGCACGACGGCTGTCAAGAGCGTGCACCCCGTAGGACAGATGTTTACGCAGACGATCACTACCTACCACAGCGCTGTCAACGGCACGACGCGTATCCACGTGCTCGCAGCCGACGGCCAGACGGAGAGTAACTACTATATCGCCTTCCCCGTACGCAAGTCCGGCAACCTCGACCTCGAGTATATCACCCTCGACCACGAGACCGTATCCATCGACTACCGTCCCGCTACCACGGATTATACCGTCATGCTGCCCGGCGAGGATACCCGCGCACCGAAGGTGCTCTACGGTAAGGGCGAAGCCGAACAGACCGTATCTGTCATCTCGCGTCCGATAGGCGATACCACCCAACTCATCGTCACTGCCGAGAACGGAGCGACCCGTACCTACAACATCCTCTTCAAGAAGACAATGCCCACCGCGGCTAATCTGTTGAAGTCGATTCGTATCACGGAGACCGACGAGGCACTCAAGATGAGCGATAAGACCAAACGCAACTTCGATGTCAACCTGCCGTACGGCACCCGCACGATGACTGTGGAGTATGAGAAGATGTTCACCGAACAGACCGTCTTCGTGCAGCCCGGAGGCGTGAATCATCCGACGATTCTGACCGTCAAGTCCAACCGCGAAGGCGAAGCCGATGAGGTCTATACCCTCACGCCGATAGTACCTACTGCTGATCCGGCTGTGCTGACCGATATTAAGGTGAATGGTACTACCATCAGCGGTTTCAACTCCGAGCAGTTTTCCTATATCGTCAACGTCACCGCTCGTCCGGTATTGCGCTATACCGTGAACAAGGGGGCTGAAATCAACATTCTCGTTCAGACCAGCAAACACTGGAAGGCTGAGGTGACCTATGGCGAGGGTGCTGAGGCACGAACCAATATCTATAATGTATGGTACTATTATCCCAACGAGCAGATACCCAATGCTGACTTCACTGAGTGGACCAATTGTGCTACGCTGACCAGTGCCCAGAAACCGACCGGCTGGAAAACGATTGCTGACGTGCTGGGTACGCATTCGGGCTTCTTCTCGTTTACGCCGAGCACCTTGGTTTCCAAAGCCTCTGCCTCGGTCGTAGAACTGCAAACGCAATATAGCACGCCCGGCGGCGGTATGATACCCGGTTTTATCACCTTGGGTAATGTGACCGGTAGTTGGGGCGTAGCCGGTTCTTCTTCATTCGGCATCTCGGGAGGTATTCCTTTCCATAACAGCCCGGATGAGATCACCTTCAATTACAAGCTCGAGTCGGTTAGTACCAATAACCAAATCCAGTATATCCTGACCGGTACGGACGGTACGACCACGCTTGAGTGGAATGAGTCATCGACCAGTAGCACCTATAAGAACTACAAATACAGTTTAGCCGAAGCGAATGCGGTAGCCGGTGATCCTACTTCGCTGAATATTGTGATTAACTCCTACAAGCAGATTGACGGTACGATTGTCGCCTCCGGTGCCAATATGCTGGTTGACAAAATTTTACTGAGTTACAACCACACGCTCACCGGTATGAAGGTCAACGGCAACGATGCTGCGATGTCCACGAAGGCATTCTCGTACGATCTGACGGACCCCGAGCAGATTGAACTGCCCGTTCTCTCTTTCACCGGCGAGGTGGAAGACCAGGCACAACTCGTGACCTGGGACGCTGAGGAGACCGTCAGCGGTAACTACGCGATCCGCAATGCCGCGATCCGTAACTACGCCGAGAACGGCAGCGACTACACCGACTACACGCTCGAGCTGAAGCGTCCCTTGGATACGGTCAATATGCTGAGCAATATCTACGTAGGCGGCATGCCGCTCGTAGGCTTCGCCGGTGCTACGGGTGCGTATACCTACCACCTGAGTGCATCGACCCATCAGTTGCCCGACATCCGTCCCGTACCCGCCAGCAGCCGTCAGACCGTCACAACCGCCTTTGTCGACTCAACGATGACAATCACCGTCGTTCCCGAATTGGGCAACACGATGACCTATACCGTGCAGTTCGTCACCGACCTCTCGTCCGACGTTACACTGCAATCTCTCGTAGCCGGTAGTACCGTCTGCGATCCTACACAAACGACGTTTAACATCACCGCGGATGCGATGCCTGATATCACCTTCGATAAGAAGAGCGACCTGCAGGTAGTCAGCGTCGTAGGCGGTCTCGTTACCGTTACGGCCGAGGACGGCACGCAGGGTACCTACACCATCAATTGGACCAAGACCCCGCAGACCACCAGCGGCCAACTCAGCGACATGGAACTCAACGGCGCAACGCCCGAGGACTTTGTCTCCACCACCTACAGCTACGACAAAGAGCGTCCCGCGTATACTACCTTCACCCGTAAGGATGCCGCGGACTCAGTCGTATTCGTTCAGACGGAGCAGTATATGGAATGGCAAGTCAACGGTTCTACCCGTCACGACTACCGCATTACCTATCCGACGACGCCCTCGTCATCGACGCTGCTCGGCGGAATCTATGTAGACGGTGTGCTCTTGGACGGCTTCTCGCCGATGATTAACGACTACACGCTGCAGACCGACACGGCGGTGCAACTCCACGTCGTACCGGCCGAAGAGACGCAGCGTCTCGTCATCACCCGCACGGGCAATACCTATTCGATCCGCGTGATTGCTGAGAACGACAGCGAGGCCGAGTATACCCTCATCTGCAGCGAGGTGCGCACATCGAATGCAATGCTCGAGGCTATCTTGATTGACTCTGTTCTCGTCGACGGCTTCCGTCCCGACTCGTTCTATTACCACGTCGTGCTGCCCGCAGGCGCCTATAAGGAGCACCAACCCGTGCTGCCGACCATCGCTTATATCCCGGGCGACAAGGGTCAGCAGATCACTGTGGAGACCGGCTCGCTGGATCCCGTCACGCTGCAGTCGGAGACCTTCATTTCCGTCGTATCGGGTGACGGCAGTATCTCCAAGCTCTACCGCCTCATCCTCGAGGCCGAGAAGAGTCACTGCGTAGACCTCAGCTCCATCAGCGTCAACGGCGTTCCCGTCGACCGCTTTGAGAGCGGACGTCACTACTACTCGCTGCTACTCGAGACCGACGAGGTAACGATGAGTTGGACCTCGCAGGATGCCTATCAGACCGTTGTCGACTCCGTCAACGGTACCGAGCATACGCTGCACGTGACGGCCGAGGACGGTGTGACCAAATCGACCTACGTAGTGGATATCTTCGTAGAGGCACTCTCCAATGATGCTACCTTGTCGATGATCTACCTCAATGGTGAGGAACTGAAGAACTTCGAACGTGCGGTCAATCCGCGTCTGGACTTCGAACCGATGCAGAACCGCTATACGATCACGCTGCCGACCGACAACCGTACGATTCCCGAGGTGTCGGCACGCCTCAAGATGGACGGACAGACCGTCGTGCCTACGACCAATGACTCCACCGTCTTCCTCGAGGTAACGGCTCGCGACGGTGTCACCAAGAACACCTACACGCTCGAGTTCCTCAGGCCCCTCTCTGATAACGCCCACCTGAGCGGCATACTCGTCAATGGCCAACCGCTCGAGGGCTTCAACCGCGACGTCACCTATTACTATAAGGAGATGCCCGTCGGTACGGACGCAAGCAACCTGCCGGAGGTCGATGTCCTCTTTGAGGAAGAAGGCCTGCAGGATACGACCATCGTTCGCAGCAAGACCAACAAACGTGCTACCATCACTGTCACCGCCGAGGACGGCACGCCGATGATTTATACCGTACAGTTCGCCTACCTGCAATCTGACGCAGACACGCTGTCCGCCCTCTATGTGGATACACTCGTGGCCGGTTGGGATCCGCACGTATTCGATTACTACGTACCGGTAACCAACGAGTTGCGCACCTTCCCCGACGTTTCGTACGAAGCAGCCGATGAATGGCAGACAATCACGATGGCAACCAAGCAGCTCTCTGCTGATATTCGCCTCGTAAGCATCACCGTTGAGTCGCAGTCGCAACTCAAGAACGTCTATAACGTCACCCTCGAGATCATCCGTTCCGGCGTCGATACGCTGCAGATGATCTATGTCAACAACCGTCCGCTGCCCGGATTCAACCCCTACGAGAAGGAGTACTACTACTCGCTGCCCGCAGGTACGACCGAGATGCCGGATGTACAGGTGACTAAGGGTGATTACTTCCAGAAGGATGCCGAGATATCGTCCGAACCCGACACGCTGCTGCAGAAGTCGCTCGGACAACGTACGGATATCGTCGTGGAGGCCGAGAACGGCTCGAAGCGCATGTATGTGATTCACTATCCGATCGAGCTCTCGTCCGACGCTTCGCTCAACCAGATCTGGTACGACGGCAACCCAATGCCTAACTTCGATGAGGGTACCCTCAAGTACCGCCTCACGCTGCCCTACGGCACCGGTCGTCTGGGTAACATTACCGTTACGCGTAAGGAGGATGCTCAGAACGTGGATATCCGCATCTTTGGCGACACGCTCTGCACGATCCGCGTCGTGGCCGAGGACGGTGTGACGGAGCAGACCTACGAGGTTCGCTTCCAGTATGCCCTCTCGCCCAACGCCCTGTTGGCCGACATCGCTATCGACGGCGCCTCGCTCGAGGGCTTCGCGCCGGATTCAGCTGATTACAGTGTGCTGATCCCGAGCGATGAGGAACTGCCGGTTCTCACCTGGCAGACCGCCGAGGACGGACAGACAGTCGATGTAGACACCGTCAGCGTCATGATAGAGGGTCGTCCGCAAGTGACCTACCTCCTCACCGTGACCGCACCTGACGGCGAGAACATCTTCGAGTACACCGTGACCTTCAATTATATGAAGAAGTCCATCACCTTCCTCAGCGACCTGCTCGTACGCGGACGCACGATCGCTACCGCCGACGGCTTCGACTACGACTTCGATCCGGACTCGCTCACCTACAGCATCGTCTATCCGATCGGTTCGGATTCGACCCTGTACTTCTCACGCGAGGATGTGACCTATATCTTAGGCGACGAGGATGAGGACGTTACGATCACGCAGCAAGATGCAGACGTGCGCACGATCCGTGTGACCGTGATGGCCGAGAACGGAACGGACATCCGCTCCTATGCCATCATCCAGTCGACGCTGCTCTCTGACAACAGCCGCGTTCGTATGATCTATCTCGATGGCAAACCCCTGGCGGACTTCACGCCCGATGTATTTGAGTACACCTATTACCTCTACGAGGGTCAGACCCCGCCGGAGGTGACCTTCGAGCCCGAAGACAGCCTCGCGATTGCGTATCCCGTTACGCCCGGTGTGGTCGATGAACAGGCTTGGCTCGTGATATGCGAAGCACAAGACGGTACTACCTCCTACTACGGCGTACACTTCGACTACTCCGACCTCAATACGGCCGATGAACCCAAGGCTACCGACGTCCTCGTTCAGCGTATCCCGGGTTCGACCAAGGTAGCGATCGCTTCGCTACGTGCCAACGTCAGCGTTTGCTTCTATACCTACGATGGTCATCGCTACTACTACACCAAGCTCGACGAATGCGATCCCAATAATGTGGAGATCGAACTCGACGGCAACGGTCAGGAGAAACTGATGCGCGTGAAGGATCCGGATGAGTGCCAGCAAGTTACGCTTGCGCCCAACCAGCTCTACTTCTACGTCTTCTTCGAGAACGACAAGAAGCGCATCTCCTACGGCAAACTCATCATCACGAAATGATGAAATGATGAAATGAAAAGCGGGCGGCCAATGGTCGCCCGCTTTAATTATCAATTATCAATTATCAATTGCCTTGCTCTCTCACGCTCTCGGTGTGAATGGCCTCTATGATATTGCGCACGGTATCCGGCTGCACGCCGGCCGTCTTGGCCCAGCTGAGTCGTTTCTCAATGATCTCTGCCTTGCGCTCGGGTTGCACGACGGGAAGGCCTCTCTCTTTCTTCCATCTTCCGATCTTTCGGCTGATCTGCATGCGTTCCGCCAGCGTATCCCACAGCCGGTCGTCCACCTCGTCCATCATCGCGCGGTACCACAGCAGTTCGGTCTCCGTCGTATCCTTCGGCAGCTTCTCCAGTCGCTCGAGTATCGCACTCAGCTCCTCCGGCGTGATCTGCTGCTTGGCGTCCGACAGCGCCTCCGTGGGGTGGGGGTGCACTTCGATCATATAGCCGTCGTACTCCAACCGCGCTGCGGCCTGCATCAGACTTTCCACCTTATCCGCACGACCCGCCATATGGCTCGGGTCCAGAATGAGCGGCACCTCTGCGAAGGCTTCGCGGATACGTTTGGCCATCCCCCAACAGCTCAGATGATTGCAGCCCCGATGGACGGCCATCACATTCGGCGTATAGTGCATGATTCGCCTTATATTGCCGATCCATAGCTCCGCGTCTTCGCTTACGGGGTTCTTAATCATCACGCCCTCCGCGCGGTCGCGGATAGTATCCGCCAAGAGTTGCACTTGTATCGGATTGGCTGCCGTGCGGGCGCCTATCCAGAGGTAGTTGACGCCGGCCTTGAGTGCTGCCTCGGCTTGCTCCGTATTGGATACCTCGGTCGCTACTTTCATGCCGGTCTCCCGTTGCACCTCTTGCAGCCACGCCAAGCCCTCGTTGCCTACACCCTGAAAGGTATCAGGACTGCTTCTCGGCTTCCACAGCCCGGCACGAAAAATCGCTTGGCAGTTGCCTGCCAAACGGTCTTTCAATCGCTGCGCCGTAGTGAGCACTTGCTCTCTCGTCTCCGCCGCACACGGTCCTATGATGAGGATGCGGGGCGTCACTTCTTCAAGGCGGCTATGCTCTCCTGTATCGTCTTGATACGCTGCTCAGCGTCGTGCTGTTTCTTGCGTTCCAGCTCTACGATCTCCGGCTTGGCATTCTGCACAAAGCGTTCGTTCTGCAGCTTTGCCATCACTCCTTTCAGGAACTTCTCCTGGTGCTCCAGGTCGGCTTGCAGCTTCTGCAGCTCTTCGTCCACATTGATGAACTGATCCAACGGCACGCTGTATTCCGTCGTGCCTACGATGAAGGATGCAGCAGTCGCCGGCTTCTCCTTGCCGACTTCAATCGTGCAATTAGCCAGTTTGCGAACCAACTCGCTCACCTCCACCGGTGCGATCAGCGTCATCTGCTCCTTCGGAGCGATGTTCTTCGAGGCACGGATATTGCGCACGCCGGTGATGACTTGCTTCATATCCTCGATCTTCTGCAGGAACTCGCCCTTCGGGTCCATGGCTATTAGTTCGTCGGCGTTCCAGTCCATCGTGTCGGCCGACATGATCGTCGCGCCGTCTTCCCTTTCGGCGATGTTGTGCCAGAGCTCCTCGGTGATGAACGGCATGAAGGGGTGCAACAGGCGCAGCATTCGTTCAAAGAAGATGAGCGTGCTGTCGTAGGTCTTTTGGCAGATCGGCTGTCCGTACGCGGGCTTGATCATCTCCAGGTACCAGCTGCTGAACTCGTCCGTGAAGAGCTTGTAGATCAGCATCAGTGCTTCGCTCAGGCGATACTTGCTCATGAGGTCGTCGATCTCTTTCTCGGTCTTGGCCAGCAGCAGCGTGAACCAGGTTACGGCCTCGCGGTCTCCCATCGATGCCTCCGTGTCGGCGGTCTCCCAGCCCTTGATGAGGCGGAAGCAGTTCCAGATCTTATTGCAGAAATTGCGTCCCTGCTCGCAGAGCGCATCGTCGTACAGGATATCGTTGCCGGCGGGAGCCGAGAGCAATATACCCAATCGTACGCCGTCAGCACCGTATTGATCGATCAGTACCAGCGGGTCGGGACTGTTGCCCAGCGACTTCGACATCTTCCTGCCCAATTTATCGCGCACGATACCCGTGAAGTATACGTGCTTGAACGGCATCTTACCCTGATACTCGTAGCCCGCCATTATCATACGCGCTACCCAGAAGAAGATGATATCCGGTCCTGTTACGAGATCGGCAGTGGGGTAGTAATACTTTATCTCGTCATTGTCGGGGTGCTCGATGCCGTCGAAGAGGCTGATCGGCCAGAGCCAACTCGAGAACCACGTATCCAGTGCACCTTCGTCCTGCACATAATTGCCCTCGGGAGCGGTCTCAGAGACGATGATCTTATCGTCGGGATACTTATCCCAACCGGTCTCAGCCAATAGATCCGCGTCGTAGTATGCCGGGATACGGTGTCCCCACCAGAGCTGACGCGAGATACACCAGTCTTTGATGTTCTCCAGCCAGTTGCGGTAGGTGTTCTTATACTTAGAGGGATAGAAGACGATGTCGTCGTTCATTACCGGACCCAACGCGATGTCGGCAAAGTGCTGCATGCGGATGAACCACTGCAGACTCAGTCGCGGCTCCACGACGGCATTGCTGCGCTGCGAATAGCCGACCTTGTTCTCGTAGTCCTCGATCTTTTCTACGAGGTCCATGGCTTTCAGGTCCTCTACGATCGCCTTGCGGCAGTCGAAACGGTCCATGCCGTGATACTTCCTCACGTTCGCCTGCAGCTCTTCCTCCACCGTGTCCATATTTAGGTGGGCATCCGGCGTGAAGATATCGATGGTCTTGAGATTGTATTTCTGTCCCAAGGCATAGTCATTCATGTCGTGTGCCGGTGTCACTTTGAGGCAACCCGTACCGAAGCCGATCTCTACATAGCGGTCCTCGATGATCGGAATCACGCGACCTACGCCCGGCACCACTACGTGCTTACCCTTCAGCCATTGGTTCTTCTCCTCCTTGGGGTTGATGCACACGGCTATATCGCCAAATATGGTCTCCGGACGCGTCGTGGCTACCACGGCGTATTTGCCCGGCTCCTCCACTACCTGATAACGCAGGTAGTAGAACTTACTGTGCTCGTCTTGGTGGATCACCTCCTCGTCGCTCAGCGCCGTTTGGAATTTGGGATCCCAATTGACCATCCTAAGTCCGCGGTAGATGAGACCTTTCTTATATAGGTCGCAGAACACCTTGATGACGGCTTTCGAGCGCGTCTCGTCCATCGTGAAGGCCGTGCGATCCCAGTCGCAGGAGCAACCGAGCTTACGCAACTGCTTGAGGATGATGCCTCCGTGTTCCTCGGTCCAGTCCCAGGCATGCTTCAGGAACTCCTCGCGGGTCAGATCATGCTTGTGGATACCCTGTTCCTCCAATCGTCCGATGACCTTGGCCTCCGTAGCGATCGAGGCGTGGTCTGTTCCCGGCACCCAGCAGGCGTTCTTGCCCTGCTGACGCGCACGACGCACTAGAACATCTTGTATCGTCTCGTTCAAAACATGACCCATGTGTAAAACGCCCGTCACATTGGGGGGAGGTATTACTACCGTAAAAGCCTCACGGCCGTCCGGCGTTGAATGAAATAACTTGTGATCCAGCCAGTACTGATACCGGCGTGCTTCAATTTCTGTAGGATTGTACTTCGATTCCATTAAATATCAATTATCAATTATCAATTATCAATTATCAATTTCTGCAAGAATTGTCGCGCTATACGCTGCCACGGGCATCACGCCGCCGTAGAAGGTAGCTAATCCTTCGGCTTTGGCCTTACCGTCTTGGGCTAGAATGATGTATTTGCCCTCGTCGATAGTTATATTCACGCTCTTGTCACCGCCATTGAGCACTACGATCAGCTCTTCTGCTACATCGATACCCTCCAGGTCTTCGATCGTGTAGATGATCACGTGCTCCTCGCCGGTCTCCTTCATCTCCACGTGCTCCTTCACCATTTCGGCCGTTCCCAGACGGAAACCCTTATGCTGATGGCGGATCTGAATCATCTCGCGGTAGTATTGATAGAGGTCGTTGTATTTCTCTTTGTTCTCCCAGGGGATGATGTTGATCGAGTCGGGACTCTGGTAGCTGTTGTCGATACCCTGTTTGGTGCGGTACAGCTCCTCGCCGCCGTAGATGAACGACATACCTTGCGATACCAGCACGGCGGTCTGCGCCAGCTTGTTCATTCTCAGCTGCGTCTCCTCCGTCTCGCCCTTGGCGCTCACGGCGATGCGGTCGCGCAGGCAGTAGTTATCGTGGCAGGTGATGTAGCTCACGTGCTGCATCGGCTCGCCGCTCCATTCGGGGCAACCTACCAGACCTCCTATTACGGCCTCTTTGCACTCCGCCTTGCCGCTGGCAAAGCCGCGCTCGTGGTCAAACGGCGAACCAATCAAGGCGTTGCGGATATCGTCGCTGAAGGCACCTACGCGCGGCATCTTATACGTCCATTGTTTCATCGCCAACTCCTCGTACGGATAGGCGGGCGACATAGCTGCCCAGCCTTCGCCGTAGGTCAGGATCGTCGGGTCGATCTCGTCCAGCGCCGCGCGTATCTGACGCATCGTCTCCTGGTCGTGGATACCCATTAGGTCAAAACGGAAACCGTCTATATGATATTCCCGTGCCCAATAGCACACCGACTCCACCATAAACCGGCGCATCATCTCTTTCTCGCTGGCGGTCTCGTTGCCGCAACCCGATCCGTTGGCGTATGTTCCGTCCTCGTTCATGCGGTAGAAATACTGTGGTACCACGCGACCTAAGGCGCAACCCATCACATCGTAGGTGTGATTATACACTACGTCCATCACAACGCGTATCCCGGCCTTGTGCAGCGCCTGGATCATCTGTTTCGCTTCGCGAATACGGCAGGCAGGATCTGCAGGGTCGGTCGCATAACCGCCCTCCGGCACATTGTAGTTCACCGGATCGTAACCCCAGTTGTAGCGATTCTTGTCCAAGGCCGTCTCGTCGATCGATCCGTAGTCAAACATCGGCAGAATCTGCAGGTGGGTGATGCCGAGCTCCTTGAGGTGATTGATGGCCGCAGCCTCGCTCATGCCGAGGAACTTACCCTTATGCTCGATGCCCGAGTTGGGCGACATCGTGTAGTCGCGTACGTGTGTCTCATAGACTACGATGTCGGTCATGTCCTTCATCTCCGGACGCTTATCCTCTGCCCAGCCTTCGGGATTGGTTTCCTTCATATCGATGATGGCGGCCTTCTGACCGTTTACGCTCACGGCCTTGGCAAAGATGCCCGTGGCTTCGGGTGCCCACTCACCGTTCTGGAAACTCCTTACGGTGTAGTATTTGCCCTTCATGTCGCCTTTCGCTGTTCCCCGCCAGAAATTATCATTGCCCTTCTTCAGCACGACGGTCTCTACTACTTCCGTAACATCTGTGCCATTATTAGCATCATTGAGCGATGCAGGCGCGCTCATTCCATCATTATAGATGTGCACTTCCATCTCTTCGGCTACATCCGACCAGAACTGAAACTCCGTCTTATCCGCGCCGTACAGGCACTCGTTTTCCAACTTAGGCTGCTGCTTCGCCGCACACCCTACCAATGCTATTGCAAGCATAATCAGTAAACTCTTTCGCATACTTATTCAATTTAGCCCGCAAAGGTACAACTTTTTTCTGATATATGCAAATTTTTCTGCCCAAAAACTTGCGTATGTGGATTTTTTTTTGTACCTTTGCACCGTGATTCAGTTTGTTCGGAAATATGCCTATGTGATCGTGCTTGTATTAATGAGCGCTTGTGCGGCATGTCTGATAGCGGACGAATGGAGTGATATGCGACATGCTTGGCAGGATTTGCAGATTGAAGCCATGGCTGAAATAGAGGTCGAAGATTTCGAATGGGATGAGTTTGGCGGGGACAATGGA
>CAMJDT010000039.1 GCA_946404495.1 uncultured Bacteroidales bacterium | reverse complement strand
CGAGACAATCCTAGACTTTAGTCCTTCCATTCAGCCAATCACAAGCCAACCTCACCCTATCAATCACCCCTCTTGATTGATTTTTTTTGCATGAGACTTTTGAGATTTTTGAGATTTTTGAGACTTTTAGACAAAATTTTATCATGTCGCTTTGTCGCTATGTCGCTATGAAAAATGACGGTTTGACGGTTTGAAAGAAAGGAAAATCAATGTAACACGCTGATTTTCAGGCATTTAGGGCGATTCCGACAAACCGTCAAACCGTCACCCCAAAAACGACAACAGCGACATAGCGACATTGTTCTGTTTGCATATCATGCAGAAAATGCGACTCGCTTTAGAGCCGCATTTTCTTATTTTATAAATCCCTCTCTCAAGAACTGCATTAACCCTATATAACATATTCCATTTTCATCAGTCCAAGGAGCGATATCGTCTCCCACTACTACAATCTTGCGGAAACTGTCATCTATTCGTTTAAGCGAATTGAGTTCCTGATCACGTTTGGATTCATCGTCCATTCGATACGCCGACTGAATATAGTACTTCTCTTGTCCGTTAGTAGCAATAAAATCCACCTCATATTGCACTTTTTGCTGCTTACCGTCCTTCATCTCACGCACTTCTACTACCCCAACATCTACTAAATACCCGAATATCCGCAGATGATTATATACAATATTCTCCATAATATGAGTCGGTTCTTGCTGCCTGAAATTCAATCGTGCATTCCGTAAACCAATATCGACCGAATAATACTTTTTAATGGACTCAAAATATCGTTTCCCTTTGATGTCATATCGCTTAGCAGATTCGAACAAGAACGCGTCTTCCAAATATCCGATATAACTATCTACAGTATTACGATCTGCTTGCATTTGTTTAACAGACTGAATAGTATTCGCCAACTTAGTCGGATTATTCAGCGACCCCACAGCCGAACACAGCACATCTGCCAGATTCTCCAATAACTCAGTATTTCTAATATTGTGCCGCTCTATGACATCTGCTAGATAGGTCTTCTTCCACAAACGCTGTAAGTAATTGACTTTCTGTTCTGCTGACTTATGATTTCGTAAACCCGGAAGTCCTCCATAAGTGTAATATTCCTTCCAAAGTTCATTAAGCGGCTCAGTTCTTCCAATACAGAATTCTCCAAATGAGAGCGGATAGACATGTACTTCATCTCCTCTTCCGCGGAAAACGGTATTAATATCCGAACTAAGCAAATGACTATTGCTTCCGGTCACATATACATCTACATTCGGCTTTGCGTTTAGTCCGTTGATCAAACGCTCAAATCCTTCTACTTCCTGTACCTCATCCAACATGAGATAGTAATTCCCTTCATCTTTAATCCGATCGTATAAGTATGCTTTGAGTTCCTTTACATCCAATAAATCGTCCCGCATATTCTCATCGTCCTGATCAAAAGACAACGCGATAATATGGTCTGCCGGAACGCCTTGTTCCAGTAAATAATCCATATAGACATGCGAAAGCATCCAAGACTTGCCACTTCGTCTCGGACCGGTTATAACTTTCACCTCGCCATTATCCCGACGAGCTATCAATTTGTTGAGATAAATCTCGCGTTTGATGTAGTTCATACTTGCGTACTTTAAAAATTCGCTGCAAAGGTACTACTTTTTTTTGATATACGCAAATATTTATTACAAATTTTATACTAATTTGCACTAAATTTTGAATATAAATGCTATTTATTACAAATTTTGTACTAGTTTGCACTAAATTGCGGACTTATCTTTCTGCAACTTCTTCGAGCCGTTTACGAGGAATTCTCGATCCAATCTCGAGACTTTTTGCGGTTCACGACTCCCGACTTTTGACTTTTGACTAAAAAATTGCGTTTTTATTTGCGTATATCATTTTTTTTTTGTAATTTTGCAGGCTAAATGTGTGAATAGGCAAAAATATGAAGAATATAGCATTTATCATCAACCCAATATCGGGTACGCAGGGCAATAAGAAGAAATTGCCGAAAGTGATTGCCGAGACCTTGGATCCGGAGCAGTGGCTGTGGAACATCGTGTTCACCGAGTACAAAGGGCACGCTATTGAGTTGGCGCAGCAATATACCATAATGGGTTTTGATGCCATCATAGCGGTTGGAGGTGACGGCACGATCAACGAGGTCGCACGCGGCATCATCAACGGTGAGCAATTGGCTGCACATCATGCCAAGGGTACCGCGCTGGGAATTATCCCGTTGGGTAGCGGCAACGGCCTCGCTCGTCACCTTGGTATTCCCGTGCGTACGCAGAAGGCCATCGAGATGCTGAACCACAGCGAACCGATCCTCATTGACTACGGAAAAGCCAACGACCGCATCTTTATGAGCACCTGTGGCACGGGTTTTGATGCACTCGTTGCGTACGACTTTGCTACCGCCGGCACGCGCGGACTGAAGACCTATGTCAGCCGTGTGATGAAGGACCTGGTAGGCTACAAGCCGGAGACCTATCGCATTGAGATCAATGGTGAGGTGGTCGAGCACAAGGCTTTCCTGCTGACTTTTGCCAACTCCTCGCAGTGGGGGTACGAGGCGAAGATCGCGCCGAAGGCCAGTGTGCAGGACGGACTAATGGATATCTGCATGATGAGCCCGCAGGCTTGGCTCGGCGCTCCGGGAATGGCGCTGCGACTCTTCACCGGCAGCCTCGACGGATCGCTGTTTATGGACACCTTCCGTGCCAAGGATGTGATGCTCCGCCGCGAGACCGAATCGCCTTTCCACATTGACGGAGACCCTGTCAAGATGGAGAAAGATATCCGTATCCGTATCATCCCCGAAGGCCTGCACGTACTTGTAGAAAAACGGTTCTAATGTTATAATGTTGTAATGATGTAATGTTGTAATGATGGAATTGAGAATTATCAATAAGAGCAATAATCCGCTGCCTAAGTACGAGAGCCGGAGTGCCGCAGGGATGGATGTGCGCGCGTGGTTCACGGAGCCCGTGACGCTGCAACCTCTGGAGCGCAAACTGATTCCGACCGGCCTCTATATCGCTCTGCCGGAAGGCTACGAGGCGCAGATACGTCCCCGCAGCGGCCTGGCGCTCAAGCGCGGACTGACGGTGCTCAATACCCCGGGCACCATCGATGCCGACTACCGCGGTGAGATTGGTGTGATCCTCATTAACATGAGTCAGGAACCGCAGACTATCGAGTCCGGCGAGCGCATCTGCCAGATGGTGATCAGTAGGGTGGAGCAAGCTGAAATGATCGAAGTCACTACCCTCGACGAGACCGAACGCGGTGCCGGAGGCTTCGGACACAGCGGAGTGAAATAAAGGTTAGCGGTTATAGGTTATAGGAAAGAAGTGAAAGGAATCAGTAGATATATTATCGCGATAGCGTGCGTGGTGGGAGCGTTGATGATGAACGTCTCGCCGCTTCGTGCGGATACCCGCGAGATGCGTTTTCGCTACTATTACTGGGAAGCGATGCACCTTATGCAGGAGGAGCAGTACGAGGATGCCATCCGGCTGCTGGAGTACTGCGACCTGTTGCGTCCCGGCGACGCGGAGGTGAGCCGCATGCTGGGCATCTATCACTACAACAACAATCGCGAGGCTCTCGCCTTGCGCCTCTTTGAGTCTGCCTACCGCACCTCTCCCGCGACGGCTTGGTACGAGTACTCCACGGCCCTGATGCAGTCCGATGACAAGAAGCAGCAGAAGGCCGGTCTCCGCGTGCTGGAGACGACTGCGCGGCAGTTGCCCGGCAAGAGCGAGGTCTGGGATCGACTCCAGTCGGCCTATATCAAGGCAGAGCGCTGGAAAGAAGTACTGCAAGTGCAGGACACCCTCGACCGCCTCAACGGCTACGATATCTACAGCGCCCAATTGCGTTTTCAGGTGCATCTCGCGATGAAGAAAGAGGACGCGGCACTCGCCGACCTGGAGCGGTACCTCGAGGAGGATGAGACGAATATGCAGGTGATGATGCTCTACGTGCAGTACAAGGAGCGTCAGGGCGGAGGCCTCCGGGCTCTGGAACCCGTCTATCAGCGTGCACTCCGTCTGGACCCCTTCAATGGTACGCTGCTCAATAACTACGCCTACGCCCTCGTCACCGATAAGGGATTTTCGAAACTGAGCGCCGACGAGCAAAAGGAGCGCCTGCAGCAAGCCGAAGTGATGGTTCGCCGTGCCCTGACGCAGGAACCTGAGAACCTCTCGTACAAGGATACCTACGCCTGGATACTCCACCTGGAGGGCAACAACGATCTGGCGAAGATGTATATGCGAACCGTGGTCGCCGCTTACCTCGGACAGAAGATCCCCAAGGAAGTGAAGGCGCACGCAAATGCGATATTTAAATAGTCAAACGACAAACGACCAACGACAAACGATATGAAAAGATATACTTGGATAGTACTGATAGTTGTGGTAGGCCTGCTGGCAGGCTGCGGCGTCCGTAAGGGCGAACGTCGTACTCAGAGCGGCGATCAAGCCCGTACCGTGCTGGCGCGTCAGCTGCCCGTGACGATACAGATGGACAGCCTCTCCTACACCGTCTATTGCACCGCGCAGGCGGTTCGCGACAGCATTGTGGTGCTGTCCTTACAACCGATGGCGGGTCTGGAGGTAGTGCGCGTGGAGGTGACCAAAAACGCTGTCTTAGGCGTGGACCGCACCCACAAACGCTACTGCATCGTGCCGATGACGCAGCCTAAGAAAGGCGGCAAATGGCATAGTCTGCCGCTCCGGGACGGCGCCGAACTCTATCGCCAACTGCAGCGCGCTGTCTTTAGCGAATCCGGAGGAGCCGTATCTACGGAGTACGACGGACACGACCTGCTCATTCAGGTCGGTAGCGGCAAACGCGTTTACGACCAGCCTTTTACGGTGCGAAGCTTAAAACTGGAGGAATATGAAGAAGTTACTGCTCATAGTCTGCTTGGTATGTAGTGTCTGCCTTTGGGCCGACGAGGTCAAAGACCTGCAGAAGGAGCAGGAGAAGATCCGACGCGAACTGGCTGAGACCGAACAACTGCTCAAGGAGACCAAGAAGAACGAGACGGCGACTACCAATAAGTTGACGCTGCTCAATAAGTCCATCCGCGACCGCAAACGCCTCATCGAAGGCATCAACCGCGAGATCAGGGCCCTGGACGATGATATGTTGCGCCTGGTAGCACGACGCGGAGAGTTGCAGGTGGAGCAGATGCGACTGCGCGACGACTATGCCAAACTCGTGCGCAAGACGCACTACCAGCAGCGACTCCAATCACCCTTGCTCTTTGTGCTCTCGGCCTCCAATTTCCAGCAGATGATGCGCCGCGTGCGCTATCTTCGTCAGTTTGCCCGTTACCGCCAGAAACAGGTAGCTGCTATCGAAGCGACACAGGCGGATATCGATGAGCAGAATGCCAAACTCGCCCAACGCAAGGAAGAACGCCGCGATGCCCTCAAGGCGCAGCAGAAAGAGCAGGAGAAACTGACGCGTGACCAGAAGAAAGCGAAGTCGATGCTCAATGAACTCAAGAAGAAAGAGAAGAACCTCGCTGCCAAACAGAAGAAGCAGCAGAAGCGTATTGATGAGATCAATAAGAAGATAGATGACGCGATCCGCAAGCAGGCTACCAAGACGACCCTGACCAAGGAACAACAACTCATCGCCGGCGGGTTTGAGAAGAACAAAGGCCGCCTCCCGTGGCCCGTGGAGAAAGGCTTCATCAGCGGTACCTTTGGCACGCACCAGCACCCTGTCTATGAGCATGTGACTGTCAACAACAAGGGTATCTACCTCCAGACCACCTCTGGCAGCGTGGCGCGCGCTGTCTACGAGGGTGAGGTCACCAGTATCGTTGTCTTGGGCGCTACCTACGCCGTCATCGTCCAACACGGTAACTACCGCACGGTCTATTCCAACCTGCGCGAGGTCAAGGTTAAACAGGGCGATAAGATCACGGCCAAACAGTCACTCGGCGTCATTTACTCCGACCCGGACGACGATAACAAGACCGAACTCTATTTCCAAATCTATAAGGACCGCCAACTGCTGGATCCCGCTCCGTGGCTGGCGAAATAATTGACAATTGATAATTGATATTTATGAGAAAATATATAGGAATATTGATGGCTGTGATAGGTCTATTGACAGCTTGCAAGCAGGATAACTGGCTCGACTGGAAGGCTGAGAATATCGCCTTTATGGATGCCAACGAGAAGGCCGACAGCATTCAGACGACTCCCTCCGGTCTGCAGTATAAGGTTATCCGACAGGGTATTCCCAACGCAGCAGCCAAACCCGATGACCTCAAGACCGTGGTCATTACCTACAAAGGCCAGTTCATCAACGGATATGTCTTCGACGAAGGCGTAGACGTTGCCTTAGGCGTATCGAATGTGGTGGAAGGCTTTGCCGAAGGACTCAAGAAGATGAACGTCTCCGGACGCTATATCCTCTATATCCCCTACGACCTTGGCTACGGCGAGAGCGGCAACGGAACGGAAGGAACAGCTGCCTACATCCCGCCTTACTCAACGCTCATCTTCGACGTCACCCTCAATCGATGCTTCTAACTAATTGATAATTCTTATCCTTACGGAACGATTTTTAGACAATTGATAATTGATATCTTTGAAGAGATTTAGTTGGATAATAATATTGGTGGTAGCTGCACTGTTGACGGCTTGCGGCAACGACCGGCGTAATCCCGTGCCGACCTATCCGGTCTATCTGGACCTGGATATACAGGCTGAGTTCCCGCATTTCGTGCCCGGCAACGGTTTCCAGACCCTCGTCTTTCGCGAGCGCCGCTACGAACGCGAGTACGTAGGCTACGGAGGCATCCTGGTCGTGGTAGCGATGGACGGCAAATACTACGCTCTCGACATGGCATGCCCGGTCTGCCTCAATCGTGACTCGGTTCTTCAGCTCGACGGATTCTATGCCGTCTGCCCGCACTGCGGCGAACAGTACGACGTCAGTTACGGCCTCGGCCTTCCTACCAAAGGCAAATCCAAATGGCCGCTGCGAGCCTATAAATGTTTCGCCGACGGCGGACACCTGATCATCAGGAACTGACAAATCGTACATAAAATGAAATCGTAAATAAATCGTACATCGTACATCGTAAATCGTACTTGAATGATTGACGAAAAACTGATACTAATCGGACGCTTGACGCGCTTGCACGGTCACCGCGGTGAACTGCAGTGCCGCCTCGATAACATCCTCTGGGAAGATGCAGAGACGGCCGAATGGCTGTTTCTCCGCTTAGACGGCCTCGACGTCCCCTTCCGCGTGCTCGACTGGCGCACCAAAGGGGCCGAGGATATGCTCTTTACCCTCAAAGGCGTCGATACCGAAGAGAAAGCCCAGCGCCTCGTCGGTGCGGAGGCACGCATGCTCGCCCGCGAAACCAACGTACAGGAGAGCGAATCTGCCCTCACCTGGGAGGACCTCGTTGGCTGGCGGGTCATCTCCTCCGAAGGCGAGGAAGCCGTGATAGAGGCCATCGATACCACGACCGCCAACTGCCTCGCACGACTCTCCGGCGGACGACTCGTCCCGCTGCACGAGGACCTGATCCGCGAACTCGACGAAACACAAAAACGAATCACCCTTACAATACCCCTGATATGAAGAAACTGCTATTGATACTCGTGGCGGCATGCCTGCTGCCTTTTACCAAAGCCTTTGCTACCGAAGCGGAGGACGCCAATGAGGCTGCACGCCTTATGACCAAAGCCGAGAAACTCTACAAGAAACATATGTACCTCGAGGCCATGGACTCGGCTACCTTGGCCTACCGCACCTCCCCCAAGAGCGTGGCGGCGCGCACGTTCATCTACAAACATTGGGACCAGACGATTCGCTATGCGACCGCTCTTCTGGAGAGCCACAGCGAGGTAGAGAACCTCGCCGACTCACGCGTGCGCTTTCAGACCTATCGGCTGCTGATGTCCATCAACGACAACCTCCAAGCCTCGCCCCTGCCCCTACGCGGCAACTACGATAAATGGGTCTGGATGCCCGAAATGCAGTACTGGGACGGCTATTACTACGAGGAGAAGAAACGCCTCAAACGCCTCGAAGCCGAATTCGAAGCCGAACAACAAGCCCTCGAAGCTGAAGTAGAGGAACCGCTCAACAATAACCAATAACCTATAACCAATAACCGTTATATGGAACATCGCAAACTACGTACGGAAGAGATGAACCGCATGAACGTGGAAGCGTTTCATGAGGCAGAGAAGACACCGCTCATAGCGGTGCTGGATAATGTGCGCAGCCGTCATAACGTGGGTGCCGTGTTCCGTACGGCGGATGCCTTCCGTCTGGCCGGTGTCTGGCTCTGTGGCATAAGCGCTACGCCTCCCAACGACGAGATCCACAAGACCGCCCTCGGTGCCGAGGATAGCGTCTCGTGGCGCTATTTTCCCGACACGATAGAGGCCGTTCGCGAACTGAAAGCTAACGGCTGGAAAGTGTATGCCGTCGAACAAACCACTCACAGCATCACCCCGGAGACTTTCTCTCCGGAAGGCAAGACGGCGGTCGTCTTCGGGCACGAGGTCTTCGGCGTACAGCAAGAGGTCATCGACCTCTCCGATGACACAATCGAGATTCCCCAGTACGGCACCAAACATAGCCTCAACGTCAGCGTTGCCGCCGGCATCATCCTATACGAACTCTCCAAACGTCTGCACCGTGACTGAACTATCACCTATCACCTATCACCAATCACCATTAACCCTGCTTTCCCCCGCGCGCAACGCGGACGTAGCGCGCGCGGCCATACAGGCGGGTGCGGATGCGGTATATATAGGTGCGCCCCGTTTCGGTGCCCGTCAGGCTGCCGGCAATAGCATCGACGATATCCGTGCCCTCGTTCGCTACGCTCGCCCGTACGGCGTCGATATACTCGTGACGCTCAATACGCTCCTGACCGACGCAGAGAAACCCGAAGCCGTCCAAATGGCTTGGGATCTATATGAGGCCGGAGTCTCGGCACTCATCATTCAGGACCTCACGCTTCTCAAGGAGAACCTTCCTCCGATCCGTCTCCACGCCTCCACGCAGTGCGACAACCGTACGCCCGAACAGGCAGTCCGTATGCAGCAGCTCGGTTTCCGCCGCCTCGTCTTGGCGCGCGAGTTAGGCATCAACGAGATACAGGCTATCCGCGAGGCGACACTACAAGATGCTGCGGCGCGCGGTGTCGAACCCATCGAACTCGAAGCTTTTGTGCACGGCGCACTCTGCGTCTGCTATTCGGGACGCTGTTACCTGAGCGAACAATTGACCGGCCGTTCAGCCAATCGCGGCTGCTGTGCCCAACTCTGCCGCCTGCCGTACGACCTCCTTGATGCAGATATGCAACTGCTCCGCGACGACAACGGACAACCCCTCGCGCAACAATACGCCCTCTCGCTCCAAGACCTCGATCGCAGTGCTTACCTCGCTGAACTCATCGCGGCCGGCGTCACGACCTTCAAGATCGAAGGCCGACTCAAGGACGAAGCCTACGTCACCAACATCACCGCCTACTACCGCGAAAAGATCGATCAGATAGTCGATAGTCAAACGACCAACGACCAACGACCAACGACCAAACGCACCTTCATCCCGAATCCCGAGAAATCGTTCCACCGCGGCGAGACCGATTATTTCCTCCACGGCCGCACGCCGCATATGGCCAACTGGCTTACGCCCAAATCCACCGGCGAATATATCGGCTCCCTCTTGGAAGCCCGCGGTACGACCCTGCGCATTCAGCTCCGCGAGGGCATCACCCTCCACAACGGCGACGGACTCACCATCGGCGCCGAAGGCTGTTCCGTCAATGGTATCGACGGCAACCTCATCCGAATCAATAAGCCCCTCTCGTTATCCCGTTATACCGGTATCCCGGTATACCGGAATCTCGATACCGAATTCACGAAAAATCTGCACGCCGAGCGCCGTGTCCCCGTTGATATTCTCTTCGAGGAAACACCCAATGGTCTTTGTCTGACCTATAGCACGGTTGATGGTCGTCAAACTGGAACTGTCAATTGTCAATTGTCTAAAAATCGTTCCGTAAGGATAAGAATTGTCAATTATGCTAAGAATGCGGACCGCGCCCTGCAGACGATTCGCGAACAACTCTCCAAACTCGGCGACACGCCTTACGAGGCACGCCGTATCGAGATTCAGACACCGCCGTATTTCATCCCGATCAGCGTCTTGAATCAATGGCGCCGCGAGGCGGTCGCCCGCCTTACCGACAGCGTGCCTGTTGCACCCGAACCCGTGCCGCATCAATCAGTCGCTGTCTCCAATCCCGAGCGACCCGAGGCACTCATGACCTGCCGTTACTGCATCCTGCACGAACTCGGACGCTGTCGCAAGCAGGGCACAAAGAAAATCGAACCCAAGTACCTGCGCACCTCAACGGGTACGCTCTTGCGCCTTGAGTTCGATTGCAAACGTTGCGAGATGCGTATCTACTTGGCGTAGACCTTCACGGCCGTTCCGCCTCTCTTCTCGATGACAATACTACCTTTCGTCGGCTGCGAAATCGGCTGACCCAACAGGTCGTAGTATCGTGCTTCCTCGTCCGAACTCTGATAGACTCCCTCGATGGCGGTCTCTTCGTTGATAAATCCTTGCAGTGCATACAATCCCGGCAGGGCTTTGTGGTCGTTGTCGTTCCAGAGTCCGCGGTTGATCCAACCCATCAACACCGCATTATCGGGACCGTTGCCGTTCTCCTCGGGGAACCACCAATAGAGTCCGTTCACATTGTCGTGCAGCCTCAACTCGGCATTGAGGTCTTGGATATACGCTTTCTGACCGGCCGGTGTGATAGGCCAGCGGGACGAGAAATCGTAGTCGATACCTTCGCCGATGGCGGGTTGCCATTGATAGTAATAGGCCGTCTCCACGATCTGCACGGGTTTGTCGGGGAAGTCGGTTGCCAGTTTATTGAGCGACTGCGCCAATACCTCGATCGAGTTGTGCCAGAAGGGGTAGTACGACAGTCCGATCACATCGTAGTCCACGCTCGCCAATCGCGCGTATATATCCGCCAAGGCGTTGGGCTTACCCGCACGCTCCGTGTGAATGATGATCTGTGCATCCGGACATACCTCGCGGCAAGCGGCGGAAGCCTCCGTCAATAGGGCGCGGAAGCGGTCCCAGTATTCTTCCGGCGAGTTGCTGAAACAGCGGTTGGTGCGGTCCGAGCGGTTCACCTCGGCGCTCCAGAGCATGCCGTACGATATCTCATTGCCGATCTGGATGAAGTCGGGCGTCGCATTGGCGGCCACGAGGGCTTCCAATGACTGCTTCGTATAGTGATACACCGTGTCCTTCAGCTCTTCGTCCGTCAGCGTCGCCCAGCCGGCGGGAATCCACTGATTGGCCGGATCGGCCCAGGTGTCGCTGTAGTGAAAATCCAGCATCAGCGTCATGCCTTCTGCCTTTACTCGTTGGCAGAAACGCGTTACGTACGCCAAGTCCTGACATACCTGCGGGTCGGGGTCGCCGTCGCCGTTCAGGTGACTGGGGTTCACGAACAGACGCACTCGCACGCTGTTCCATCCTACTTTCTCGCTCTTTACATACTGCAGCACATCAGGAATCACACGGTTGCTGCGATCGTAATACGCTACGTTGTTGTCCTCATAGAGCTGCAGCGCCGACATATCGCCGCCTACATACTTCTCCTGTGCCCAACTCATCGCCGCCCAGGCAATCATTAACACTACAATCCCTCGTTTCATATCAAATCTTAAATTTTAAATTTTAAATTTTAAATCGCAATTCAGTTGTCGCACGACAATTGAATTGCGCTTCCTCCTCCGGAGGCCAGCTTCAGCGTCAGTACATCCTCGCGGGTGACTTTCTGTTGCTCTATCTTCACGGGGTAGGGGTTGCTCTTCCAGTCGGCACCCTCTCCGTCGCGGTAGATCGTTGCCGTATAACTCTTACCTTCCTTTAGGAAATCGAGCGGCAGACTCATCTCACGGCTGTCATCGTTGGTGATCGCACCTACGTACCAATCCTCACTGCCGCGCTCCTGGCGTGCCATCAGTACGAACTCGCCGATCTTTCCGTCGATGAGTCGCGACTGCTCCCAGTCGCAAGGCACATCCCTGATGAATTGGAAGGCCTTGGGGTAGCGTTCATAGTTCTCCGGCAGGTCGCAAGCCATCTGCAGCGGCGAATACAATACCACGAAGAGTGCCAGTTGGTTGGCCAGCGTGGAGTGCACACGCGTCTCGGGATAGACGGGGTTGGCGAAGTTAAACACGCCTGGCGTGTAGTCCACAGGACCGGCCATCACGCGGGTGAAGGGCAGCACCGTCGTATGCCAGGCGGGACTGCCGCCGTCCTTGGACCACGCGTTCCACTCTTGACCCCTTACGCCCTCCTGCGTCAGCAGGTTCGGGTAGGTGCGCTGTAGACCGGTAGGCATGACGGGTTCGTGGTTGTCGATGCATATCTGATGTTCGGCAGCCGTCTCGATCACTTTGCGATAATGGCGCACGCCGGCCTGACTGCGGTTGTACTGCGGTCCGTCGGTGGTCAGGATGATCGGACTGACATAGCCGGTCTTGATTACATGAATGCCGTGAGCTTCGTGGTAGCGGTAGGCGTCCTCCAGCTGATTCTCATAGTCGGCTGCATTACCGCCGGTCTCGTTGTGACCGATGATCTGTACGCCCAGCGAGTTAGCGTAACGACTCAGCTCTTCCATATCCCAATCGGGGTAGGGGGTCGTCATATCGAAATGCGACCAGTCTTCCCAGCCTCTGTTCCAGCCCTCGGCCAGCACGCCGCCGAAGCCGTTCTCTTTGGCGAAATCCAGATAGCGTTTCATGTTGGCGGTGGTAGCTCCGTGTTTGGGTCCTTGATACCAGGTCATCAGCTCCAGATGCATTCCCCACCAGATACCGATAAACTTCATCGGCCGTATCCACGAGGTGTTGCTCAGTTTGCAGGGTTCGTTCAGGTTCAGCATGATGCGCGATGCCATCATATCGGGGAGATTGTCCGTCAATATAACGAACCGCCAAGGAGTAGAGAAGGGTGTCACCACATAGGCCGCTACGCCCTCGCGCAGAGGCGTCAGGAAGGTACCGATCTGTTCGCCCAATATATAGTTCTGCGCCGGATAGTCCGTCAGCGCCGCCTCGTGCATAAAGCCGTACGTGCCGTTCTTCCACTCCAGGGTCACCGGCGAGCACACGGTATCCTCATTCGCCTTTTGCCTCTCGCCTATCGCCTTTTTTGTCCACAGCGCCTCGTAGTATTCCGTCTGCCAAGGGATAGACCACACTTCGGGCAACTCGGCGAAGCAGTATTCGGTCTTTTCGTCCAAGATCACAAGGCTGTCGTAGCGCTCGGGGAAGGTGTAGCGGAAGGCAAATCCGTCGTCAAAGACGCGGAAGGTGATATCCAGCGGAGCACCGCTTGCGTGATGCAGGTGCACGATGAGTTCGTTGTAGCGATTGCGAATCATTCGTTCCTCGCCCCAAACGGTTTCCCAATTCTGGTCAAACGACGAACGCATGCTCGTCTGCAGCGTAAATCCGTCGCTCAGCGACTTATCCTTCAGCTCAAAGCCCAAGGCAGAGGGCAGAATCACGAGGTTACCGTCCTTCGTGACGCTGTAGTAGGGGGTACCGTCATCGCTCAGGGTGAACGACACCTGCAACTTTCCATTCGGCGACTCAACCGCCGTATCCGGACCGCACGCCGTCATCACCAAAGCGAGCGCTATTAAAACAAAAGTGATCTTTTTCATACAAGACATTTTTCGCTATTTAATCAATTCGCCTGCAAAAGTACAAAAAAAAATGCACATATGCAAGAAAAAAACAAAAAATATCAATTATCAATTATCAATTATCAATTATTTTTCGTATCTTTGCACCCAAATTTAATCACTGACGATATGAAACATCTTCATTTCCTGTTTATCTTGGCGGTTGCAGCCTGTCTCACCGCCTGCCATGTGCATGAGAGTCATTCCTATCAGGCGGGTACGGTCATCCGCGACACCTTACAAGGCACGCCTTGCTGTGTCTATCTGCCGTATCGCTATGCGTCGCGTTGCTCGGAGGAGCAGACTCCCTTCCCCGTACTCTATCTCCACCACGGTATGTTTGGCAACGAGGACGACTGGACGGCTAAGGGTCGGCTCGTCGAAATCATGGACTCGCTGCTGCACTTGCAGCAGGTACGGGAGATGGTCATCATCATGCCCGACAACTGCCCCTCACGCGATAGCTGGCAAGCGGAGCACGACAATGCTACCACAGGCGCGTGGGAGCGCAATTTCCCGGCCTTCATGGCCGAAGCCGAAGCCAAATACCACATCTCCTCCCTGCCCGCCTGCCGCGCTATCGCCGGCCTCTCGATGGGAGGATTTCATTCCTACCACGTCTCGCATCATCTGGCCGGTCAGTTCGGCTACGTAGGCCTCTTCTCGCCCTATCTGGCCAACCCCGACGCACCCGAGTACGCGGACCGCGACAACGAAGTGCGCACCCAACTCGCCTCCCGTCCGCTCTACTGGATTGGCATTGGTAGTGAGGATTTCCTCTATGAGGGTGTACAAGAATACCGCAGGTGGCTCGAGTTGAACCACCTGGAGTATACCTATTACGAGAGTGCGGGAGGCCACGATTGGCCCAACTGGCAGGACTATATCACGCGCTTTCTGCCGCTGCTGTTTTAGATGCGCTCCGCATTACTGAGCCGGATCCAACCGTCGTAGTTACCTACGTGTATACGGCACCACTCACCGAGGGTCTCCTTGATGGTGACCTTCGTGCCTTCGTGCACGGTGAACAAGTCCGTTCCGCTTCTGTCGGGCGACGACTTGGCATTGACGATGCCCTGCGTGATGATGGCTTCTTCGCGCGCGGTGTCACGATGATGCAGCCCTAAGGTGTGCATCAGCGACAGGGCGGAAACCACGAGCAGCACCAGCGACAGATAGAATGCCGCCTTCCTAACTGCTACGATCCTCGAGAGCGCAAAGAGCAACATCCCTGCCAAAAACAGCACAAAGCACACCACGCTGATCCACGCCCAGCTTCCTTCCGATAATGAGTTGCGTATAGCGAGGTACCATTTCCTGAGGAAGAACGTATTCGTATCGCGTATATTATCCTTGATGCGCGACTCGGCAAACTCCAAGTTATGCCGTGCATCTTTCATTCTTGGGTTGATTCTCAGGCAGCGTTCGTAGGCCAGAATAGCCTGCGCCAACTCGCCTTGCTTGAAGCGGGCGTTGCCTAAGTTATAGTATACCTCTGCTGCAGGGTTTTCCTGCAGTACCTGTTCGTACATCGACGCTGCTTCGGCGTAGTTGCCGTCCGCGTACTGCTGATTGGCGTCCGCAAAGAGCGTGGACAATATGATGAATAATGTAAGCATATTACAGTTTCTGATTCTCCAGTTTGTTAATCAATTCCGCGGTGCGGTCGTATAGTTCGTTGAGGCTGTGTCCGGCAGCGGGTGCGTAGCGGGCAAACTCCGCCGTCGCGAGCACGTCCAGTACCTCCTTGATATCGTCCTCTTGACAGCCCTTCTGCCTTAGGATTCCGGCGATATTATCCTTATTGAGGTCGGCGGTCGGGATCGACAGCCTATCGCTCAGGTACGAGAAGGCGGCATGTTCGATCTCCTCGTAGAAGGCCTCTTTCTGATTGGCCTGCATGAGTTTCTGCGCCTGTTTGAGTCGTTTCTGCGCTACCTTATTGGCCTGACGGTACCGTACGCGTGTCAGGTCGGCGTTCTCTCTTATACGCTTGCGCATCAGGATAAAGACGCAGGCAGCGATGAGTAGCGGCAGCAGGTAGAAGAGCATCATAAAGGTCATCGGAGAGCGCTTAGCCGTAAGCGAACTGCGCTGCTCCGCAGGCTTCAACTCACCCGTATAGATATAGCGTATATCGGTGCCGAGTTCCTTGATGGCCTCCTGTTGGGCGGTGAAGTCAGCTACCTGTGCGGGCGTTGAGGCATCGCCGGCGCCTTTCTTGACCTGCAGCGTATATTCCTTCGTCCTAAGCGTGCGGTACTCGTTGGCCTCGGTGTCGTAGTACGCGAAGGTGACGGCCGGCAGGATATAGGTGCCGCTGTTGCGCGCGATAGCCAGGTACTCGATCGTCTTCGTGCCCGAGATACCGCTTGCGGTTGTCTTGAAGTTATTAGTCACCTTGGGGTCGTAGGCCTCGAATCCTTCGGGCCAATCGATGGCGGGAGTCTTCAGTAGTTTCATGTTGCCCTGACCCTTGATCTCCACCTTGAGGGTGATGGCATCGTTGGTCGCGAGCGCCGTGTCGGTGATCGAGGCGTTGATGGTGAAGTGACCTACACCGCCGCTGTAGCCTGCGGGTTTGCCGCTTGGCAGCGGTTGTACGTGGATCGTCACGGACGGAGCCTGCAGGGCTTTGGTGGCCTGCACGTAAGCGTCGTCGAAGAACGATCTGCGGCGGGTGTTGGGCATTAATATGATGGCCTCAAACGAGGCAGCCGGTATCACGATATCCCCGCTGTGCTGCGGATAGAGTAGGGTCTGATACACAGTCGCTACCTGGTAGTTGCGGCCGTTGTAGTGCTCCAGCTCAAACTGGATATCTTTCTGCTCCAGCTCCTGCTTAAAGAAGCCCGTGAAATCGGGTATTGAGGTCTTCTCCGTGAAGCCGCGCACATCTAATCCGGTGACGTAAAGCTTGTAACTCAGCGTCAGCACCTCCTGTTCGTGCACCTTGGTCTTGGTCACGACCGTCCTGACGAAGATGTCTCCGTTGCCGGTCGAGGCCTGCGTAGCGGTCTGACGTTGCGTCTGACCTTGCGAGGCGGAGGCGGCAGGTTGCGGGTCGCTCTTGTCGGGCGGCAGCACGGTGATCTTGACTCCGTTGGAGTTATAGTGCTTGCTGCCTACCTTGATACTTGCCGGCGCCAGGGTGAACGTACCCTCCTTCTGCGCACGCAGCGTATAGGTGTACTGCTCCTGATAGGTGGAGGTGAACTTACCGTTGACAAACGTGCTCGACTGCGATGACGAGGTGTACGGGCCTGCCAGGAAATCAAAGCCTACAAACTCCGGCGGTTCGATCGCTCCGGCACGGTGATTGATGCTGTACGTGATCTGGAATGGCTGACCCTGCACCACCTGTTTGGGAGCGTTAGCCTGAAATACAACATCGTCAGCAAAGCTCATCAGAGCAATGCTGAGAATGCCTAATATGAATGATATTCGCTTCATCCTACAAAATATCAATTATCAATTTTCAAATAATCGTTCCGTTAGGATAAGAATTGTCAATTATCTAATTACCAATTCTTTTCAATTCTGCGTTTCTGACCTTGTTGACGTTGCATATTCACTTTCTCCTGGGTCTCTTTCTCGTTCTGCTCGAGGGCTTGCAGGATCTGTTCTGCCGTCTCCTTGTCTATCTCATCGGGATTAACTTCTTGCTCTTGCATCTGTTGCTCTTGCTGCTCTTGTTGTTGTTCCTCTTGTTGCTCTTGTTTCTGTTGCTCTTGCTGCTGTTGCTGCTGTTGCTGTTGTTGATTCTGCTGATTCTGCTGATTCTGTTGTTGCTGCTGTTGTTGCTCCAGCATCTGCAGGCTCTTGACCAGGTTATAGCGCGTGTCGTTATCCTTCGGGTTGAGTCGTAGCGCCTGCTTAAAGGCTCCTACGGCGCCGGCATAGTTCTGCGTGCCGAACAAGGCATTACCTAAGTTATGATACGTGTGCGCCAGCGTGAGCGTGTCGGTCATGTGGTTGCGGTCAAAGGCATCCAATGCTGCGGCATACTCCTTGGCTGCGTCAGGATATTTCTCCTGACGGATCAGGGCGTTGCCTATGTTATAGTGTGCCACAAACGATGAGTCGTTCCTGTCCAAGGCTCTGCGGTAGTCCACCTCGGCTTCGGTATAGTCCTGACGGCGGTAGTCACGGTTGCCGCGACGGATCTGCGGAGCTTCCCGTTGTGCCAGCGCCGGCAGCACCATCATTGCCATAAGACTGATAATTAATATAGTACGTTTCATATTCATTGCTTAAAGATATTCCAGCGGCGGAAGGCCTGATTCGTACGTGCTAAGATAAAGAACTCCACGACGAGCATCAGCAGCGCGATCAGCGCAAAGGACTGATACTGCTCGTTGTAGTTGGTGTAGGTCGTGGTCTGCAGCTCCGCCTTGCCGAGTTGGTCCAACTGTTTCTCCAGGGCGTGCATCGCCGTGTTGGTGTTGTCGCAGCGCACGTACATACCGTGTCCTGCTTTGGCGATCGAACGGCACATGTCTTCGTTCAGGCAGCTCACCACTGTCTGTCCCGACCGATCCTTGAAGTAATTACCCGTACCGGGCATTGGGATAGGACTGCCGTCGGGTTTGCCAATACCGATGACATTCACCTGTATGCCCTGCTCGTGCGCCTTCGCGGCCATCTTATCGGCTTCGTCCTCGTGGTTCTCGCCGTCGGTGATGATCACGATCGCCCTTCCGGCATCGCTCTCCGGACTGCCAAAAGCCATGATCGAGGTCTGTATCGCCTTGCCGATAGCTGTTCCCTGCGTCTGAATCAGATCGGGGGTGATGCTGTTCAGAAAAGTCTTGGCCGACACGTAGTCGCAGGTGATCGGCAACTGGATATAACTGTCGCCGGCAAACACCACCAAGCCCACTTTATCGTTGACCATCTGGTCAATCATCTTACTCAGCATCTGCTTCGCCCTATCCAGTCGCGAGGGAGCTACGTCCTCCGCCAGCATCGAGTTGGACACATCCAGCGCGATGATGACCTCTATGCCCTGACGCTTCACCGTCTCCTCTTTCTCGCCGGACTGCGGACGCGCGGCGGCCAACACCAGTAGCGTGAAGGCTACCAGACACAGACTGAACTTCACCACTGGTCTCACGTGCGAGGCATCCGGCATCAGACGGCTCACCGTCACCGGGTCGCCTAATTCTCTGAGTTGACGACGTTTCCTATACGTCATCACTACGTACGCCGCTACCGCTACCGGTATCAGCAGCAGCAACCACAATATCTCTATATTTGCAAACCTAAACATCTTGTTTATGTATTATGTAATATGTACTATGTACGATTGACCCTTTGTCCTTTTTTCTCCTTCGTAAATCCTTCGTACATCGTACATTTGTCCTTCGTCCTTTTACTGGCTAATGGTACGTAGTACAAAGTGCCTAATGAGTATATCCAATACGAGGCAGAGTAGTGCCCCGACGAGCCAGGGATAGAAGTTCTCGCTGCGCTTGGAGTACTCGCGTACGCGCATCTTGGTCTTCTCTAACTTATCGATCTGCTCGTAGATGAGCTTGAGCGAGTTATTATCCGTGGCGCGGAAGTACTCGCCGCCGGTCGTCTGCGCTACCTGTTTCAGGGTCGTCTCGTCAAACTCCCCGTTCACCGTCACGCGTCTCGGACCGTAAGGTGTCTGCATTGTAGCCATCGACTGACCGTACGAGCCTACGCCGATAGCATAGATTCGAATGCCGAAAGTCTGCGCGATGCGTGCCGCCGTCAGCGGGTCGATATCACCGCGGTTGTTGCTTCCGTCCGTTAGCAAGATGATCACCTTCGATTTCGTTGGCGAGTCTTTCATTCGGTTTACCGCATTCGCCAGTCCCAAACCGATGGCCGTGCCGTCTTCGATCATGCCGTAGTGTACGGCCTTGAAGAGATTAACCAGCACCGCGTGGTCGGTTGTCAGCGGACACTGCGTGAAACTCTCGCCTGCGAACACGACCAGTCCGATCTGGTCGTTCGGACGCTCCATCACAAACTGCGAAGCTACCTGCTTCGCCGCCTCCAGTCGGGTGGGGTGCAGGTCTTCGGCCAACATCGTTCCCGATATATCCAGGGCCATCATGATATCGATACCCTCTGTACTCTCTTTCTGCCAGCGGTTGGTGAGTTGCGGACGCGCCAGCGCTACGCTGATGAGCGCTACGGCGATCAGTCGCAGTGCAAACGGCACGTGCAGCAGGTACGTCCTCCAACTGTCACCCGTCATCGCCCGCGTGCTGCTCACCTGCAGCGACGCCTCGTGCTGCCTCAGACGGTAGATATACCACGCAGCCATCGGTACCAACAGCAGCAGCAAAAATAAATATCCCGGATTAGCAAAACTCATAAACTTTCACCTTTCACCTTTCAACTTTCAACTTTCACCTCTTCCTCGACGGTTTCCTCCGTAGGCGTCGTCTCCTTTACAAAATCGTACGCCGTCCTCAGCGACCGCTCGTTCTCGTCGGGCGTGGTGGTCCATTTGGCGAACTTCACCAGGTCGGCCAGCTGCAGCATCTGCCTCAGCGACTGGAACAGGTCTTTCTGTTCCGTCATCACCGGCTGCAGCGCCCTCAGCGTCTCGTCCGACGTCTTCTCGCTGCTCTGTATCATGAACCGGCGGCCGATATATTCTCTTATCACATCGGTCAACTCCGTGTGGTACTGCTTGGTGCGACCTTCCTGCCAGATCTTATCCTGCCGGATCACATCCAGTTTCTCCAGCGCTACCTCTTCGGCGGGACGCAGCAGTTCGGGTTCGATCTTCACCGCTTGCGGCTTCTGCCTGTTCTTGAGCCATTTCCAACCGAAGTATCCGCCTACGGCTAAAGCTGCGATCAGGATGCCCAATAGTATCCATCGAACGATGCCCCAAATCCATATCGGGGCTTTCTGGATATCCTTTATATCGGTGATGGCCAGCGCCGTATCGATCTCAAAGGGTTGTATGAAATTGAGCGTCAGCGGTTCCGAATAGGCGGTGTCGCCGTCTGCAGCAAAGGCTATCGGCGCTACGTAGAACAGCGAGTCCATAAACGACGTCAGCATCAGATCCTGCTTCAGCGTCGTCTGACCGTTCTTCTTAACCGTATCCACCTTCGAACGCTTCACGATCTCGATGCCCGGAATTAGGTAGTCGCCGTACACCGGCATCTCCACCCTCTGCCCCTCCGGATACGTCGCCTCAATGTGCAGATTGGTCTGGTCGCCAATCATCACCGTCGTCGAATCCAACTGCGCCGAAATCACTATCGCTAATAATAAATTTAGCATAAATATTTACCTTTCAACTTTCAACTTTCACCTGTCAAAAAGCTTCATCAGCTTTTTGACATAGTCCTCATCCGTCCTGATCGCTACGTTCTTCGTTCCGGTCTTGAGCCATAGGCTGTTCAGTCCCTCCGTCTGCGCCTGCCATACCTCCGCGTAGCGCCGTCTCACGCGCTCGATCGAGGTATCTACCCACATATTATTGCCCGTCTCTGCGTCGTGCATCTGCATAAGGCCTATATTGGGCAACTGGGCGTCCACCTTATCGTAGATCCGTATCGCGTGCATGTCGTGCCTGTTGGCGGCGATCATGAGCGGCTTCTCCATCTTACGGATCGCACCCTCTCCCGGTACAATGAAATCCGAGATCAGGAACGCCGTACAGTGCCGCTTGATGGCGTTGGAGAAATACTGCAGCGCGCCCGCGATGTCGGTGCCGTGCGATTCGGGCTCGAAGCACAACAGCTCGCGGATGATATGCAGCACGTGGGTCTTACCCTTCTTGGGCGGAATGAACTTTTCGATGCGGTCGGAGAAGAAGATGACGCCTACCTTATCGTTGTTCTCGATGGTCGAGAACGCCAGGGTCGCCGCTACCTCCGTCATCATATCCCGCTTGAAATCCTTTTCCGTTCCGAAATCCCGACTGCCGGATACGTCCACGAGCAGCAGCACGGTCAGTTCCCGCTCCTCCTCAAAGACCTTGATATAGGGCTTGTTCAATCGGGCCGTCACGTTCCAGTCAATCGTCCGGACGTCGTCACCCGGCTGGTATTCGCGCACCTCCGAGAAGGCCATACCTCTGCCCTTAAACTGGCTGTGGTATTCGCCCGCGAAGATATTGCGCGACAGCGACCGCGTCTTGATCTCTATCTTCCGTACCTTATTTAATAACTCCTCACTGGTCATAATTATTCTAGTTTTCCTAGGTTTCCTAGGATTCCTAGGCTGCCTAGGCTGTCTAGTTTACGGCACTTGTACCGCATTCAGCACTTCCGTGATTACATCTTCCGTCGAGATATTATTGGCCTCGGCCTCGTAGGTCAGTCCGATACGGTGACGCAGTACATCGTAGCACACGGCGCGCACGTCCTCGGGGATCACGTATCCGCGTCTATGAATGAACGCGTACGCACGCGCAGCCAGCGCCAGGTTGATGCTCGCACGCGGACTGCCGCCGAACTGAATCATCGGTTCCAACTTCTCCAGTCCGTACGCACGAGGATCACGCGTCGCAAACACGATATCAACGATGTATTTCTCGATCTTCTCGTCCAGATAGACCATCCGAACGATCTCCCGCGCCTTGCGGATATCTTCGGTCGAGAGGATAGGCAGCACCTGCTTCTTCTCGCCGGTGATGTTCTGACGGATGATCTGCTGCTCCTCCTCTTTCTTCGGATAGCCAATCACCACTTTGAGCATGAAACGGTCAGTCTGCGCTTCGGGCAGCGGGTACGTTCCCTCCTGCTCGATCGGGTTCTGGGTTGCCAGCACCAGGAACGGATCGTCCAACTTATAGGTGCTGTCGCCTATCGTCACCTGACGCTCCTGCATCGCCTCGAGCAGTGCCGACTGCACCTTCGCCGGTGCACGGTTGATCTCGTCGGCCAGTACGAAGTTGGCAAAGATAGGACCCTTCTTTACCTTAAACTCCTCGCTCTTCTGCGAGTAGATCTGCGTACCGATCACATCGGCAGGCAGCAGATCCGGCGTAAACTGTATTCGGCTGAAATCGGCCTTGATCAGGTCAGCCAGCGTGCGGATAGCCAGTGTCTTGGCCAATCCCGGCACACCTTCCAATAGCAGGTGACCGTCTGACAATAGACCGATCAACAGACTCTCTACAAGGTGTTTCTGACCTACAATCACTTGATTCATGCCCAATGTCAGGGCATCTACAAAGGAACTCTCGCGTTCAATCCTTTCTTGCAATTCGCGGATATCAACGGTTGTTTGCATATATCTTTTTTGTTTAAATAAATATTCACTATAACCAATAACCTCTCACCAATCACCTTTCCCCTTTCCCCTTTCAACTTTCACCTTTCCCCTTTCCCCTTTCACTTTTCACCTTTCCCCTTTCACCTTAACAAAAACCGTGCCAAAACAAACACTCGCAGCCTCTGATTTGAGGTCTGCGAGTTTTTTGGTCGTTGGTCGTTAGTCGTTGGTCGTTAGTCGTTGGACTATTTCTCGGTATACCGGTATCCCGGTATCACGTTATACCGTAAAATCCGCGGCCGTTCGGTATACCGTTATCCCGTTATCCCGCTATCCTGCTATCCTGCTATCCCGCTATCCCGCTATCCCGCTATCCCGCGATCCCGCTATCCCGCGATGCCGGTCATTGTGCACTTTGGCGGTATGTTTACCGCCATTATCCCCTGTGGCGTCCCATTTGGCGGCATTTTTACCGCCATTACCCGCTATGAATGTTGTGCACTTCGCGTGCATTCTTGCGAGCAGATCCCGCTATGAATATTGTGCACTTCGCGTGCATTTTTGCACGCGTTTTATACCTCTGTACACTCTGACGCGGCTAACTCCGCGAGTTTCATCGTCCCATTTGGCGGCATTTTTACCGCCATTACCCGCTATGAATATTGTGCACTTCGCGTGCATTCTTGCGAGCAGATCCCGCTATGAATATTGTGCACTTCGCGTGCATTTTTGCACGCGTTTTATACCTCCGTACACCTTGTTTGCCCCTTCTTTTTGAAAAAAATGCGCCTTTTTATATATAAAAATCAAATTTTTCCCCTTTCAATTTTCATTTTTCAATTATTTTTCGTACCTTTGCCGACAAATTAGATTTAGCGTAAAACAGCCGTTTTTTCGCTGTCAAACACGTAAACGACACGTAAACGAGACGTAAACGACACGTAGACGACACGTAAACGACACGTAATCGATGGCCTCCGTTTCCCTGAGATTTGCGTGCCAAACATAAGACTGCTAAGCGGCAATTCATCATCGGCCAGCTCCGCCTGCACACGGAAGGATAACATCCTCCAATCCCGCCACATTTGCTAATTTTCGCAGATTTCGCAAATTTCTGCGATTTTTTTTGCATATATGAAAAAAAAGTAGTATCTTTGCACGGTTTTTTATAAATTGCGAGTATATATTGATAATTTTTGACTACATAAATAATGAAGAAAATCTACACTCAGACACGCATAGAGACCGTGGTAACCACTCCGCAGCAGATGCTCTGCGCCAGCGGCGTCAAAGCGAAAATCTCCGGTTATAAAAAGGATACCGGCGGCGGCTTCAGCCAATCATCTAATATCTGGCTGGCAGGCGTAGTCTGTTCATCGCTGCTGATGCTCGGCACGGCGTGCAGCACCACTAACAACCCCGACCAGCCCAAGCAGCAGGCGGAACTCAAGCCCCGCACGCTGATTGTGACGCAGTCAGAAGAACATACTAACCAAGTAGCCATCCGCCGTCTTCCGCAAGCCACTATCACGGATGCGGGCGAGACACTCAACGCCCTCTGGAGCGCAGGCGACGAGATTTCCTTCCGCAATATAAGCTACGAGACCTATACACCCTCCGGAACAACAGACGAGGTTCAGCTCGATGGCGTATTGTTAGCGGACAGGTCGGCACACATCGCTTCGTTCGCGAGCAACAACGAGGTGTGGTGCGATGTAGATGACCAAATACTGCTCGTCTATCCGAAGGCTACTGACCCTGCTATTACTGTCAGTGGCAATCCGCTTCAAGCTACATACTCTATTTCTCTTACCGGGCAGGACGGCACGCTGGCGACCATCGCCAATACGTATCACCACAGCTACGGTATCGCCACGATAACCGAGGTGACCCCCACAGTGGCTAATGCGGAGTTGGCAGAGATGCAGAACCTGCTGACGGTGTGCAAGTTCTCCTTTGTGGACGAAAGTGACCAACCCCTCACGATAACATCGCTTAGTATCAGCTACAACGGCGGCACGTATGCCGGCACGTACCCGGAGACGGCTACCGTAACTGTCACGCAGGGCACACCCTGCACGGTAACAGTGACACCAGCGGAAGGCGGCTACCCTCTCACCGTTGCCCCTACCGGCTACCCGGAGGAGGTCTATGTGGCGCTGTTGCCCGAAGCAGCCGCCACAACGTACTCCTTCCGCCTCGAAAGCGGTGAGAATATCTATACCGGCACCGCTACGGCGCAACTCATTGCGGGCGAGTACGTAGTCGCTACAGGACTGAAACTGACAAAAGTAAATCTCTAAAATCGCTATACAATGAAACGATTATCTACTCTTCTCCTTGCACTGGTATGTGCGGCGGGAACCATGTATGCCGGTTACAAGTATCAACCGAACAATAAGTATTGTAAGTGGGGTGACAACTTCAAGTTCGACCATGCCTTTCGGTTCTACAACGCGGGTGCTCACAACAACGAGTATGGCGATGGCAATGTGGATTTCCAACAGGTGCAGGGCGTCATCGCCTTCAGTTACATGGCATGGGCTGAGTTCTCCCTGCCCAGCGGCGATAACTATCTTGCCGAAAGGGTGGAGGTATATCTTACATCCAACGACCCGCACCAGCGTGAAATGCCCTTAGTCAATCTTTTCATGAAGGATGCACGAAACCTGAGGTACAAACAATGGGAAAATACCTTCACGTATGAGTGTCATTTCGACAAAGTAGAGGGGAAACACGAATGTACCGCCTATTTCGTGCAGAAACGTCAGGTGGAAGGTGGCGATTACCAATATGCCTATTTCAACATCGTGTATAGCGAAGAAGTCTATAACTACATCCACAACAATAAGAACAACGGTCTGGGTCTTCACCTGCTTGTTAGTTGGGATGGCAATGAATATAATTACTGGTACACGTTCGAGCAGGGCGAGTTGAATGATATCATGGAGCCGGTCTCCGATCCGGTGGCAGAGAATTTCCAATGGACGAAAAATGCGGCGGGCAAGACCGCCCTTCGTTTTACGGCAGATGGTTTACATGAAGGTGTTTATCACGAGCGTGCGGCAGGCAGTGCGGTAGGTGGAACAGTCCCCGATACTGAAACTAAGATTTCATCCTCCTACTACCTCAACCGCGAGCGCGACGACGTATCCTTGCTCACATGGGAGCAGCTCAATCAGATGGGGCAAGATGTTCCGCCGTATGCAATCGAAGTGTCGCGTCAGCCGGTTTCCTCCATCAAGAGCTCTTATTACGACACCAACAACGGAGGTCCGAAGTCTCCGTTTGCCGGCCCCATGTCCAATTGGAAGAGGATAGCCGTCCCGCCACTCTATCTGCCGGAGGGGATAAGGCTCTCGCATACGGGCGGAGATACGCTATATGCTGAGTTTACAATCCCGAAGAAACCCTACGATATGCCGGAAGACGAGTCTGATATTATCATCGAATATGCCACGAACCCGTCCTTCTCATCATATGAGACGGTGCGCGTGCCTTTCAATCTCTCCAACCGCCATGCCCCGACGTCCTACCGCGTAGAGTTGCCGTTGCCCCAACGTATGCTCGACCAAGGGCGGCAGACTTTCTATGTGCGTTTCAGCCGTGATTTAGTGGATCACGCCAACACCTGCTCCAACGCATCCATACTTATCAATACCAACCTTAGGAAATTGTCGGGAGTGAATGCGCATGATGAAGGCGGTAAGATTAAGGTCAGTT
>CAMJDT010000038.1 GCA_946404495.1 uncultured Bacteroidales bacterium | reverse complement strand
AGTTAGCTAAGTATGCTGAGGATCCATATGCAGTATAACTGAATGAAACGGTTGCCACGTTCGCCGTACTGTAGTTTGCCTGCTCTTTTGCAGTTGCCGTAATTGTGGTCAGCAGCGTTTCCGTCTGTGCCACTGCGCCCGTCGCTGCCATCAGCAGCAGGGCGAGAATGGAAAATAGTTTAATTTTCTTCATTGTTTTGTTGTTTTGAAATTGTTAATTATTTGGTTATTATATATATACCCTAGAAATTTTTAGACATATGGACATAGACATAAAAAAGCGTGCGCTTTCGCTGCTTCCATTTGATTGTTTGAGGTTCTCGACTACCTTCGATGTTCAAATTTATGCACAGAAAACTCACGCCAAACGTGAGCGTACATAAAACCATGCTTGAACATCTAATGATTAGTTGAAAGTGTCGAGTTTTCAAACAATCAAGTTTTGGCTTTTTACGCTATATTGCTATATGTCTTGCGTATTGACTACGCGGGATTGTCTGTTGTTTTATGCCATAGGCGGTAATATTATCTTGTTATTTATTTGTTTCCTGCACTATCTGCATCATTTCGGCAGGAGTAACTACTATAGGAGACTTAGGGAAATGCTTGGTGTTGCCGGTTACGACATAGCCATCCTCTTTGGACAGGGCGACCTCATAAAAGACACGATCGTCTATGTCTGGAAAGGTTTCGCCACTTTCTGTCGGATCAAGGAACAAACCTGTTTTCACCAACTCTATCAAGTCATGTATGCTATCTTCGCTGAAATCAAACTTGCTGCGGTGCAGAACTTCTTTATATTCGCGAATAATATCTTCATTATAGAGCAACACAATACGTCCGTCCAAAACGTAGTCCAACAGCAACACCGTTGGAGAATCCGCGCGTTTGGACATCAAAGCAGACACCAGCACGTTTGTGTCAAAAACAGCATAGAAAGTTCTCATTGTGCCGCTGTTTTTCTTACCTGCCGTGCTTGAAGGATTTCGTTGTTGATGTCTTCCAACGTCATCTCAGAATTGCCGTTTAACTCACTCTGACGCCGCATAGTTGCTATCGCAGCACGTGCATTGCGCCGGACGGTCTGCTGTGCCGTATTGTACTCAATCAACAACGCTTCAACTTGCCTTCGCAACCAGGCCGTCATATCCGTATCATTCGCAAACGACCGCCTTGTACGCTGCACGAGTTCATCGTTTAATGTAAGATTGTACATACACATAGTTTTATCCTCCTTGTTGTTAATCTTTGCAACTTTCAGCTGCAAAGTTACTGCTTTTTTTTGACATGTGCAAATTTTTTTTGAAAAAAATGAGTTTTTTATTTGCATATGTCGAATATTTTTTGTAATTTTGCAGTCCAAATAAATAGTAACCGCTATGAAAAGAAAATTTCGAGAGATTTTGGACCGGGTGCTGCGAGGCGGCATTAAGGTGGTGATGCTGGCAGGCGTCGCCTTTACCGTGACGGCTTGTTACGGAGTTGTTTATCCGGATATAGACACCAATGTGCCGTGGAAGGCGGATGAGGATACGACCGTGCGTCCTGCCGACAATACGCAGCCTCCTGTGGAGCGCAGCGAAATAATGACCGATGAGCCGGTATGAATTGGCGACTGCGTTTGGCGCTGAGGCTGGAGAGATGGCGTAGGCGCAATCTGAAGGAGTTGCATCCCCTGCAGCAGTTGTTCTGGGAATCGACCTTGCGCTGCAATGTACACTGTCTGCATTGCGGCAGCGATTGTCTGTCGTCGGTGACGACACCGGATATGCCGAAGGAGGATTTTCTGCGCGTGATCGATGAGGAAGTGACTCCGCACGTGGATACGCACAAGGTGATGATCATCATCTCGGGCGGTGAACCGACGATGCGAAAAGATCTGGCGGAGATCGGTCGGGAGCTCAACAAACGCGAGTATCCCTGGGGGATGGTCACGAACGGTCTGGCGCTGACGGCGGAGCGTTTTCGCGAGTTGAGAAAGGCGGGACTAAGGTCGATCACGGTGTCGCTGGACGGACTGGAGGAGGATCATGTGTGGCTGCGTCAGCATCCGCTGGCCTTTGAGGGTGCGTGCCGGGCGATACGGCTCTGTGCAGCGGAGAAGGGACTGACGTGGGATGTAGTGACCTGCGTAAACCAACGCACCGTGGACAAACTGCCACAGATACGCGATCTATTGTGGAGCTTGGGCGTGAGAAGTTGGCGCCTCTTCGGAATAGACCCGATGGGAAGAGCGGCGGAGAATCCCGAACTCATCCTCACCGATGAGCAGTTTCGCAAGATGCTGGATTTCATCGTAGCAGAAAGGGAAGCGGGACGGCATGTGTCGTATTCGTGCGAGGGTTTCTTAGGCGACTACGAGGGCAAGGTGCGTGACTATCTGTACCAGTGTGCGGCGGGCGTGAGCGTAGCGTCGATACTGATAGACGGATCCATCAGCGCGTGCACGAGCATACGCGGGCGTTATTATCAAGGTAATATCTATAGGGACTCGTTCTGGCGCGTATGGGAGGAGGAGTTCAAGCCGTACAGGGACCGCAGCTGGATGCGCAAGATGGAGCCCTGCAAGGACTGCAAGGTGTTCGACTACTGCGAAGGCAACGGTATGCACCTCCGCCGCGAGGACGGGGAACTAATGTTATGTCACCTCAAAAAGGTGACATAAGGGCGGCCAAAGCTTCTACGGGATAACGGGATACCGGGATAACGGTATACCGAACGGCCGCGGATATTTACGGGATACCGGGATAACGGGATAACGGTATACCGAACGGGCGGCCGAAAAAGGGAGAACGTGGCGGCCGAAAGGGCTGATTTTGTAATGTGCAGTTTGCAAAATGAAGAAATACGGGGGTGTTTGTGAAGATTTATAGTACTATGTATTGCAAGGTTCTGAAAAATGTTGTACCTTTGCAAAAAATTTAAACAACAGTACTAACTATTTAAAACAATAGTATTATGGAAACCATGAACAACGAACCCAAACGATTGTATCGTTCTTCCAACAGAATGCTGGCCGGTGTATGCGCCGGAATAGCCGAGTATTTCAATATAGACCCGACGCTGGTGCGTGCAGGATATGCCGTAGTCTCGGTGCTCTGTGCCGGATTCCCCGGACTGATTCTGTATCTGATTCTGATGATTGTAATGCCGCAGCAAAATGTTGGATAATATCAAATCCCAGATGCGGAAGGGTATATTGGAGTTTTGCATTCTGTCGGTGATCGACCGGCAGGAGGCATATACCTCCGACATCGTAGAGACGCTGAAGAAGGCGAATCTGCTGGTGGTGGAGGGTACGCTCTATCCCTTGCTCTCGCGGCTGAAGAACAACGGCCTGTTGTCGTACCGATGGCAGGAATCGCAGGACGGTCCGCCGCGTAAGTACTTCTGCCTCACCGAGGAAGGTAAGGCGCTATTGGATCAGCTCCGAGTGGAGTGGAACAGTATCAATGAATCGATTCAAATCATTACGCAAGCATGAAAAAAACCATAGATGCCAATATAGGCGGAATGGCCTATAAGTTGGACGAGGACGCTTTTGAGCGTTTTAACAGTTACCTGAACGATGTGTCGTCGCGTCTCAATGATGCCGACAGGCAGGAGGTGCTGGAGGATATAGAGGCCCGCGTGGCGGAGCTATTGAACAAGCAGATCCTGCTCTCGTCGCTGGAGGTGGTGAGCAAGACGATGATCGAGACTATCATCTCGCAGATCGGTTCGCCGGAGGCTTTTGGCGAACAGAAACGTCCGGCGTCGGTGCCGAAGAAAGTGCATCCGAGGAGCGGTCTCTCGCCGCTGGCGAAGGTGCTGCTCATCTGCTTGGGACTCGTCTTTGGCGGTCCGATACTCTTTGTGCTGTTCATCCTCTTCGTGGTGTTCGGTTCGCTGGGAATCGCCTTGGCCGTGCCCGGAACGATGTTGCTCTGCGTGCTGGCCGTGGTGGTGATACCCGTGTATGCACTGATTCACACGATCGTCTGCTATATGCGCGAGCGCAGAGGTCCGGATGCCAAGTTCTGGATCATCGTGCTGATACTGTGGTTGCTCTCGATAGGCGGCAGCGCGTATATGTGGCACAACTCCCATTTGGAATGGTCTGATTTCTCGAATGCCTTCGAGCAACTGGATCAATTGGACGATGAATACGAATAGAAAATGTATATAGCTGAAATCATATCGGTAATCGGGCGTATCGCCCACATCGATTGTCGCACGGACGACAATCTGGATATCAAGTACCTCTTGACCGACAGCCGTCGGTTGGGTTCGGACCCTCTGCACACGGCGTTCTTTGCCATCACAACGGAGCGCAATGACGGCCGTAAGTATATAGAGGAACTATACGGACGCGGCGTGCGCGTGTTCATCACAGGCGACAGCATCGCCGCCCTGCAGGCCTTGGCGGCGTATAAGCGGCAGAAATACAACTGCCCGGTGATCGCCATCACGGGTTCGCACGGCAAGACCGTGGTGAAGGAATGGCTGTATGAGCTGCTCAAGGACGATTTCCGCATCACGCGTTCGCCGAGGTCGTACAACTCGCAGATCGGCGTGCCGCTGTCCGTCTGGCAGATGGATGAGAAGACCGAACTGGGTATCTTCGAGGCCGGCGTGTCGCGTCCGGGCGAGATGGAGAAACTGGAACGCATCATCCGTCCGACCATCGGCGTGATCACCTATATCGGCGAGGAGAGCGGGGCGGAGTTTGAGTCCCTGGCGCAGAAGCGCGAGGAGAAGATGAAACTCTTCAGCCGTTGTCCCGTCGTGATCGAGGACGAGACGCATCAGAACGTGCGCACCTGTGCGGCCGTGATGCGCGCCTTGGGCTACGACGAGGATACCATCAATCGTCGCATCCTACGTCAGACCCACGAGACGGTAATGCAGATCAACCTGACGGCGCTGACCAACAACGTGCGGGCGTACCGAAAACTGCTGAAGCCGGAGACCAAGCTCGTCTGCATGGTCAAGGCCTTTGCCTACGGCGCCGGCAGCGTGGAGGTGAGTCGTGCCTTGCAGAGTGCGGGCGTGGCGGATTATCTGGCCGTCGCGGTAGCCGACGAGGGCGCCGAGTTGCGTCGCGCAGGCATCAACCTGCCGATCATCGTCATGGACCCCGAGGAGGCGGCGATGGACGTGATACTGGATAATAACCTCGAACCCAATATCTACTCCTTCCCCGTGCTGCAACTCTTCCGCGAGGCGGTGCAGCGAAGAGGGCTGGAGCAGTATCCCGTGCATATCAAGATTGACTCGGGTATGCACCGCTTGGGCTTCTATAAGGAGGAGATGGACGACCTGGTCGCGGCCCTCGAAGGCAAATGGCTGCGCGTACGCTCGGTCTTTAGCCATCTGGCGGCCGCGGACGACAAGTCGTTCGATAATTTCACGCGCTCTCAGATCGCCTATTTCAGCGAAGCCGTAGAGACCTTGCGCAAGGGACTGCACTATGATTTCCTACGGCATATCCTCAACTCCGCCGGTATCGAGCGATTCACGGCGGATGAGATGGATATGTGCCGTCTTGGAATCGGTATGTACGGCTTTGCCGTAGAGGCGCCGCTGTCGGCTCAGTTGCGTCCGGTATGCACGCTGAAGACGACCCTGCTGTCCGTCAAGACCGTTCCGGCGCACTCGAGTATAGGCTACGGCTGTCACACCGTGGTGAACGAAGACCGCCGTATCGCCGTCATTCCGATCGGTTATGCGGACGGATTTGACCGGCGTTTCTCCAACTACGGAGGCGAAGTCATCGTACGCGGCAAGCGTTGTCCCGTGGTGGGCAATGTATGCATGGACCAGGCGATGGTCGATGTGACGGGTACGGATGCGCAGCCCGGCGATCAGGCGCTCATCTTCGGCGAACAACTGCGGGTGGAGGAACTGGCCGAACGGCTCGGAACGATCACCTATGAGATACTCACCTCTGTCTCGCGTCGCGTGCAGCGCGCCTACTACTATGACTACGAGTGATATGACAGCCCTCCAGGCCGAAGAGCTGACGATCGGCTACGGGGATAAGGTGATCCAGCGTGCGCTCAACTTCCGCCTGCAAGCGGGCGAGATGGTGTGTATGTTAGGCCCGAACGGCTGCGGCAAATCGACCCTGCTGCGCACCTTGGCGGAGTTGCAACCGGCCTTGTCGGGTAGGGTACGGTTCGCTACCTCGGATGAGAGCATCGCTACGCGTCTGGCACTCGTACTGACGGAGCGACTCTCGATCGATAACACGACGGTGCACGATGTGGTAGCGATGGGAAGACATCCGTACACCTCTTTCCTCGGCACGCTAACGAAGGAGGACGAACGCATCATCTCCGATTCTCTGGAGCAAGTGGGATATCAATTGTCAATTGTCAATTGTCAATTATTCAACGACCTCTCGGACGGCGAGAAACAGCGGGTGCTGATTGCCAAAGCCCTGGCGCAGCAGACGCCGCTCATCCTATTGGATGAACCGACGGCACACCTGGATCTGCCGAACCGAATACTGGTGCTGCGATTACTAAGGCGGCTGGCGCATGAGGAAAAGAAGACAGTGCTCATCTCGACCCACGAACTGGATTTGGCGCTGCAACTGAGCGACCGCATTCTGCTGATGGCACCACACGAGGGAGGCATACAACTCGACACCGCCGAAAATCTCATCCGAACGGACGCATTCACGCAAGCCTTCTCGATGGATATCTTCCACCCTTTAGCCGATGAACGGTAGGGTGGAAGACCCTTTTTATAGCATTTGTCAAGAAAAAAACGATTTTTTCTACTAAAAATTTGCATATGTCAATAAAAAGTTGTATCTTTGCACGAATTTGTGCAAAGTCGCTCGCGCGTGTACGTAACGCGCCAAGGCGAAAGGGGATGTAGAAAAGGCTAACAACTAAAAAATCTAAAATAATGATGAAGAAAATTTTCGGTTTGATGGCTGCTCTATTCTTTGCAGCATTTGCCTATGGCGGAAGCTACGGCATTCTGGTCAATGGCAACACCTACTTCGCGGGTGACTCGGTGGACATGAACGAGGGCTTTGTGCAGTACCTCGCACATGTGCAGGTCAGTGCCGGCGATTACTGTCAACTCTATGATGCGGACAATTCGCAGGCGTGGGTAGTGGATCTGAGTACCTACTCGGTAGCAGGATTCACGCGCAATGCCAACCGCTACGATGTAACGGTAAGCGGATGCTATGATTTCTACATCAAGCTCAAGTACCAGCAAGACGAGCTGTATATCGGTGACGGCAGCAACTGCGGCAGCGGTGTGCCTATCGAGATTCCGACCTCGGGTTTCTACCTGGCGGGTAACGGTGAGGCAGGCAGTGCCTGGTGCTGCGGACTGAGTTGGGACGAGGACGGATGTCCGATCGATACCCTGACGAATACGATCACCTATCAGAACCTGCCTGCCGGTCATTACGCCTTCAAGATCACCGACGGTACCTGGGACCACTGCTGGGGATACGATGCCGTATCCGCCGGATGCAGTACGCCGGGTTACTACTACAACACCGACCATAACGTGCTCTTCAATACCGACTCGACGGGTAGCGTATCCATCAGCTTTGACGGCACGAATATCTGCCTCGTAGTGGAGCATATGGCTGCGCCGGATACCGTGGTAGCGGGTTATTATCTGGCCGGTAACGGTGTGGCAGGCAAGGCTTGGTGCTGCGGTCTGACGTGGGACGAGAGCGGTTGCCCGCTGGATAGCACCGGCACGATCTCCTATCCGGCACTGCCGAAGGGTTCGTACGCCTTTAAGATCACCGACGGAACCTGGACCAACGAGTGGGGTTATCGCGAGGTGAATGCCGATTGCAGCACGCGCGGTTATACCACCGACAACGACGGTAACGTGTGCTTCCAGACGACGGCCACGGGTAGTGTGGTGATTCAATTCAACGGCGAGAAGATCTGCCTGACGGTGGAGAAGATGTTCGTAGATACCACGACGCATTACGGCAAGGCTGTGCCCGATCAGGCACCCGACGTGATGCTGCAAGCGTTCTACTATGACTCCTTCGAGGCCAGCGCAGAGCACCCGGGTACCACCACCTACGGTGATACGCGTTGGGCTACGCTGCTGTCGAAGGCCGGCGAGATAGGTGCATACTTCGATATGGTTTGGTTGCCGCCAGCGTCCAAGTCGTCGGGCGGTACGGGTTATCACCCCGAGCAATACAGCAACCTCTCGAGTGCGTGGGGAAGCAAGGCCGAACTGCTTGCGCTCATCAATGCGCTGCATAACTCCGATTGTAAGGTCGTAGCCGATATCGTGGTGAACCACGCCGGCGGTAAGACGGGTTGGTGCGACTTCTATACCTATAATTTCTCACCCTACGGTATCTACTCGCCGGACGCAGCTTGGATCACGAGCAACGACGAAGTGTGGTCGGAGGGCAGAAGCGAGTGCACGGTAGGTGCAGGCGCCTTCCCCGATGACGGCTACGGCAGCGAGGCCAACTATGCCGCTGCCCGCGACTGGGATCACCGCCAAACGCAGGTACAGCAGATGTGCCGCGACTATTTGAAATGGATGAAGAACGTGGTAGGCTTTGACGGCTGGCGCTACGACTACTGCAAAGGCTTCTGGAACGGACATATCAATGATTATAACACGGCTTCGGATCCGTATTTCTCCGTCATGGAGTACTGGGACGGCAATCCGAGTGTGCTGCAGGAGCGTCTGAGTGATGCCAACTGGAACACGCTGACCTTTGACTTTGCTACCAAGTACGAAGCTCTGAACCGCGGTATCGCTCAGGGTAACTACAGCGGCTGCCGTGCTCCGGGTCTGCTGGGAGCAGGCAAGAGCAAATATGCCGTGACCTTCGTGGACAGCCACGACTCCTTCCTGCGTGACGATAACGAGTTCGGCGGCAACGGTCAGTCGATGTCGTCGCAGACGATGAAGAATCGCGTGCTGCAAGCCAATGCCTTCATCCTCTCGATGCCCGGCATCCCGTGCGTGTTCTATCCGCACTGGTACACCTTCAAGAACCAGATCAAGAAGATGATCAGTGCCCGCCATCTGGCAGGTATTCACTCGGAGAGCGTTGTGACCGACGAGTCGTCCGGCAACGGCGGCTATCAGGCTACCATCTCCGGTAAGAACGGCTATATCGTACTGCAATTAGGAAACAAGGTGACGGATCATATCGACAACTGCGTGAAGTACGCTTCGGGTACGGGCTATGCCATCTGGTTGCACACCGACGGCGATGCCGCACCTACGCTCGTGGTAACGCCGGGTAATAAGGTCTTCAAGGACAGCATCACGGGTCTGACCGTTACGCTCAAGGCAGCAGACGGTACCAGCGATGAACCGGTGATCTACTACACGACGGACGGCACCGAACCGACTACCGAGTCGGCCAGCTTCACCAAGACCGGTACGCTGACCCTGCACGAGACGACTACGCTGAAAGCGTTTGCCGCCTGCGGCACTGCGCGCACCAAGACGCAGACCTATACCTATCGCTACAAAGCTCCGCAGGTAGGCCCGATCACCGTGCGCTTCTACAAACCCGAGGATTGGACGTCTGTCTATTTCTTCGCTTGGAGCACCAGCGGAACGGCACTGCTCGGCGGATGGCCCGGAACGCAGATCTATCAAGGCTCTGACGGCTGGTACAGTTACACCTTCGATGCCGACGTGACGGCCGTGAACTTCATCATCAACCAGGGCAAGAACGGCGTTCAGTCGTCCGACCTCTATACCGAGGAGGATGTATGCTACACCTGGGAGGGTGACAACGAGATGCAGGTGGACTGCGACACGCCGATCGAGGTACCCTTCTCGCTGAGCGTATCGCCCGACGACTGCGTGTTCCGCGATAATGTCAACGGTATCGATGTGACCTTCACCGCTATCGGCGACGAGACGGCTACTATCTATTATACCACCGACGGCAGCAAGCCGACGGAGGCATCCAATTCGTTCGTAGGCGAGGGTTCGATCAATATCACCGCGACCACGACTGTCAAGGCGTTCGCCAAGAGTGCTACGGAGACGACTCCGGTGGTGACCCGTACGTACACCTACCGCGAACCGCAGACTACGCCGCTGATCGTTAAGTTCATGGCTCCCTCGGCATGGAGCAAGGTTTATCTCTATGCATGGACCAACGACGGCAGCTCGACGGCTATCTTAGGCTCATGGCCCGGAAAGAAATGGACAGAGAAAGACGGCAGATGGTATATCTATCAGTTTGACCAGCAGTATCGCGCGGTCAATATCATCTTCCATAACGGTTCGGGTCTGCAGTCGTCGGATATCCTGATGGAGGAAGATGCCTGCTACAGCTGGAACTCGGAGGTAGGTGATGCCCTGCTGGATATCAACTGCGAAGGAACGGCAATCGATGTAATTAGAATTGAGAACAACGATGAGATATACAAAGTGCTCCTCAACGACCGCCTCGTCATTATTCGTGACGGCGTTATGTATGATGTTCTTGGCCACGAGCTTTAATGCTCAGGCCAAGACCATCTATCTGAATACCGGTGGAACGGCCTTGTGGGAGACCGACGGCGCGGATAAGTTCGCCGTGTGGCATTGGCAAGGCAGCGCTTCGGGACAGTTCACCGACTGGATGACCCGCGTAGAGGGTTCGACCTGGCAGGTGACAATCAGCGACGCGAGTGACCACGTCATCTTCTGCCGTTGTGCTACCACGGCTGCGGCTGCGGCCTGGGATAAGGTCTGGAATCAGACCAACGACCTCGAGCTCTCCGACGGCCTCGACCTCTATACCATAACGGGGTGGGGAAGTGATAAGTCCGTCGGCGTGTGGTCCACCTACGGCGATGATCCCGTCGTGCCGATTGAGCCGGGTGACTACGACAAAGCCGTGCCCAACGAATGTATGGACGTGATGCTGCAGGCCTTCTATTGGGACAGTTATACCGACAAAGGCTACGGCGACACGCGTTGGGAGACGCTGACGAGTCAGGCCGGCGAGATAGGACGAACGTTCACGCTGGTATGGCTGCCGCCTTCGCATGAGTCGAAGGGAGGGCTGGGGTATATCCCCTCCTGCTACAGCACCCAGTCGTCGTCCGCCCTGGGCAAGAAAGCGGCGCTGCAGACACTCATCACCTCTTTACATAATGCGGGCGCGCGCGTGATAGCCGACATCGTCATCAACCATTGCGGCAATAAATCCAATGCCTGCGACTACAATAAACTCAACTTCGGTGAGTACGGTTCGTTCGAACCCGAATCGAGTTGGATGACCTCCAACGATGAGGGCGTGACGCAGTATCACTGCTCCGGCGGCTCGCATGCCGACGACGGACAGCACGAGGCCAACTACGGTCCTGCACGCGACTGGGATCATAAGAACACCAGCGTGCAGGCGATGTGCCGTGCGTACCTGAAATGGATGAAGAACGAGATGCTCTACGACGGCTTCCGCTTCGACTACTGCGGAGGTTATCACACCTCTCATATCAACGACTATGTATCGGCCGCCAAGCCCTATTTCTCCGTCATGGAGTACTGGGACGGCAATGCTTCTAACCTGAAGGCGCGTATCGACGATGCGCAGAAGAACACGCTGACCTTCGACTTTGCCAATATGTACAACGCCATCCGCGACGGTATTGCCAAGGGTTCGTTTACCAAGTGCAAGAACGGCGGTCTGCGCGGTCTGGGGTACAGCAAGTATGCCGTGACCTTCATCGACAACCACGACACCTTCGGCCGCGGTTCGGACGGCACGACGGATATACTCGGTAAGGGCGACGGTTCGTCGATCAATAATCAGAAAGTGATGCTGCAGGCCAATGCTTATATCCTGTCGCTGCCGGGTGTGCCGTGCGTGTTCTACCCGCACTGGGTGAAGTATAAGACGGAGATCAAAAAGATGGTGCTGGCGCGTCGCTCTGCGGGTATTCACTCCTCGAGCACGATGACAGAAACGGCCGGCAGCGGTTACTACGAAGCAACGGTCACCGGTAAGTACGGTGAGGTCATCCTCTATCTGGGTACGTCGGCTACCAAGGCTGCACCCGACGGCTTCCTCACGGCCTCCAAAGGCGAAGGCTATGCGATGTACTATACGACCACGCATCCGATCGTGGATAAGGGTCTGGAGGAAGTGACGGAGACAGTTCCGGCATTGGATTGGTCGGAACCCGTCTATAATCTCTTGGGGCAACCCGTGGACGAGACCTATCACGGCATCGTCATACAAAACGGACATAAATATATGAACTAATACCAATTTGTTATGAAGAAAATCTTTACTCTAATGGCTGCTACGCTGATGGCAGCATTCTCGTTTGGCCAGAGTTACGGTATTCTGGTAAACGGCACAACCTATTACGAAGGAACTCAGGTCGATGAGTTCGAGGGCTTTGTGCAGTACCTCGCGCATGTACAAGTGAGCGCAGGTGACTATTGCCAACTCTACGACAAGGTGAATGAAGCCGCTTGGGCAGTGACCCTGAATCCGGCTTCGGTCGATGGATTTACATTGAACAACGACCGTTATGAGGTAACCGAGGCAGGTTGCTTTGATTTCTACATCAAGCTCAAATACCAAGCCGATGAACTCTATATCGGTGACGGTAGCGACTGCGGCACCGGTGAAGACATCAGCGGCGGAGGCGGCGGTGGTCAGAATCCTCCCTCGGGCGGTGCCAAGGACTATTTCATCAAGGGCTATATCGCTCCGGGCGTGAATATCGAGACTCCGACGGCTGAGGAGCAGTTCGAGCACGGAATCCTGGATTATACCTTTGCCGGCGATAACGGCTGGGGCTACTTCTTCATCCTCGTCTGCGACAAAGGGCAAATCATCGGCGAGCAGTATATGGCGGAGGAGTACGTGAGCGGTAAGACGCATGCTACGATGACCAAAACCGGTCAGGAGAAGATTCAGTTTGCTGCCGGCACGGTACGTATGTACCTCTATGACAACGAGGACGGCACCTACGAACTCTCGATCGAGGAACTGCCGGGTAAGAAACTCGTGGACAGCGACGAAAGCGCCATCGACGAGGTGAAGGCCCTGGATCCCGACAGCCCGATGTACAACCTCTTGGGCGTACGCGTGGACGCCGATTATAAAGGTGTAGTCATCCAAAACGGAAAAAAATTTATCTTACGATAAACTTTTATAAACAACCCAATTTTAATTAACCAAATTTATTAACCAATTTTTCTGTTATGAAAAAGATTGTATCTCTGTTCCTCATGTTTGCTATGAGCATGACAATGTGGGCTACTAAGACGCTGTACTTTGTGCCCAACTCGAACTGGACTCAGGCCAATGCAAAATTCGCAGTGTACTACTTCGGTGGTACCGGTGAAGCAGCTGATGGCTGGTCTGAGTTTATGACTGCTGTGGAGAATGAGACAAATCTCTACACCACAACGATTCCTGATGGATATCCTACTGTTATTTTCTGCCGTATGAATAGTGCGGCTACCGAGTGCAATTGGGACAACAAGTGGAATCAATCCGCTGACATCACGCTGCCGACCGATGGTAAGAATCTGTTTACCTTGGCAGACGGCTGGGATCAAATCAATGGTACTTGGTCAACCTACGGTGCTGTAGAACCCCAACCCATTGACACGACTGTTACTCCCGTTGACACAACCGTTGTTCCGCAACCCGTTGCAGAGCACTACTATCTGGTAGGTGCGTTCAACAGCTGGAATTGCGAGACCGCAATGGAGTTCATCAACGCAGATTCGCTCTATACGCTGGCTCTGGATACCTTGAGAGGTGAGTATAAGATTGTTGATGCTCGCGACTGGGCACACCATATCTACGGCTTCTACAACAATGAATTCCAATTGCCGCTGAATGGCGAGTACAATCTGATGGAGGGCAACAACAGCACGAACATCATCTTTGACGGTGTTTACACCAATGCTACTCTGACGCTGACGAAGGCTAACGATGTGGTTACCCTGCACTTTGTAAGCGGTACCGCCCTCGAACCCGATACGACAGACACTCCGGAGCCGCAACCCGTTCAGAACTACTATATCAAGAACAACTGGAACGGTGGTGAGTGGGCTTGGCAGCAGATGATTCCTGCTAACGATGGTCTGACTTATGGCTATGTAGGCGTATTCGGTGGTACCGGTGTGAATATCAACTCGGCTGCTACCGACGAAGGTGCTGAGTGGTTCGCTGTTGAGGCCTTCTATACGGAGGCCGGTTACGAGGCTCAGGCAGGTGACACGATTCAGTTCGTATTCAACCCCGCTGACACGACGCTGACCGCTATCCTGATCGGTCGTCCCGAGGCTGTTGTTACTCCTAAGTTCTATATCACAGGTAACGCTGCTCTGGTAGGTCAAGATCTCGAGTGGAATCCCGCAGCTATCCCGTCGATGACGGAGAGCTACACGCTGAACCTGCTGGCTGACATTGACTACGTTCTCAAAGTCACCTTGAACGGTACTTGGGTAGGCGAGAACAATGTGAAGGGTTACAACGAACTGACCTCTGTAACTCCCGGTCTGCAAAATATCGGCAATGATCACAACATCGGCTTCAAACTCGCTGCTGACGGCGAAGTTACGGTTATCTACAATGATTCGACCTTCGAAGTTCTGGGTAACTTCGTTACCGACGAACCTCAACCCGTAGAGGAGCACTACTACCTGATAGGTAGCTACAACGAGTGGGATGTAGAGACTGCACTGGAGTTCACTAACAATGACTCGCTGTTCACAATCACGATTGACTCGCTCTTCGGTGAGTTCAAGGTGATGACTGCTCGTGACTGGTCGAAGCTCAGCTATGGTCGTGGTGATAACGACGGCGTAGTAGCTCTGGGTGAGCCTTACACGATGGTTGCTTGGGCTAGCCCGAACATGAGCGTGGCTAATGCTTACACCAACGCTGTATTGAATATCACGAAGGACGGCGACAACGTTCTCTTGACACTCGTATCCGGTACGGAAGTTGTAGAGCCCGTTGCTCCTACTAACTACTATATCAAGAACAACTGGAACGGTGGTGAGTGGGCTTGGCAGCAGATGATTCCTGCTAACGATGGTCTGACTTATGGCTATGTAGGCGTATTCGGTGGTACCGGTGTGAATATCAACTCGGCTGCTACCGACGAAGGTGCTGAGTGGTTCGCTGTTGAGGCCTTCTATACGGAGGCCGGTTACGAGGCTCAGGCAGGTGACACGATTCAGTTCGTATTCAACCCCGCTGACACGACGCTGACCGCTATCCTGATCGGTCGTCCCGAGGCTGTTGTTACTCCTAAGTTCTATATCACAGGTAACGCTGCTCTGGTAGGTCAAGATCTCGAGTGGAATCCCGCAGCTATCCCGTCGATGACGGAGAGCTACACGCTGAACCTGCTGGCTGACATTGACTACGTTCTCAAAGTCACCTTGAACGGTACTTGGGTAGGCGAGAACAATGTGAAGGGTTACAACGAACTGACCTCTGTAACTCCCGGTCTGCAAAATATCGGCAATGATCACAACATCGGCTTCAAACTCGCTGCTGACGGCGAAGTTACGGTTATCTACAATGATTCGACCTTCGAAGTTCTGGGTAACTTCGTTACCGACGAACCTCAACCCGTAGAGGAGCACTACTACCTGATAGGTAGCTACAACGAGTGGGATGTAGAGACTGCACTGGAGTTCACTAACAATGACTCGCTGTTCACAATCACGATTGACTCGCTCTTCGGTGAGTTCAAGGTGATGACTGCTCGTGACTGGTCGAAGCTCAGCTATGGTCGTGGTGATAACGACGGCGTAGTAGCTCTGGGTGAGCCTTACACGATGGTTGCTTGGGCTAGCCCGAACATGAGCGTGGCTAATGCTTACACCAACGCTGTATTGAATATCACGAAGGATGGTGACAACGTACTGCTGACCTTCGTTTCGGGTACTCTGGTAGAAGATCCTATCATTCCTGAGGCTAAGGATACCTACTTCATCAAGAACAACTGGAACGGTGGTGAATGGGCTTGGGAGCAAATGGAAGCTGCCAATGCTGATAGCACCGTTTGGACCTACACCGGCGTATTCGGCGGTATGGGTGTGAATATCAACATCGCTGCTACCGACGCAGGCGCTGACTGGTTCACTGTAGATGCTATGACCGTAGTCGGTACCGTGGCTCCTGAGGCTAACGACACCGTACTCTTCACCTATAACGTGCTGACAGAGGCTCTGACCGCTGAGGTTCTGAACCGTCCGGGCACCGGTCTGGAGAATGTAGTTATGGATAGCGAGAATACCTTCAAGTCGATCGAGAACGGTGTGCTCTACATCTATCGCAACGGTGTGAAGTACAATGCTGCCGGACAAATCGTTCGCTAAGCGTTGACCCATTGGGCAAGGGAGGCTGATTACCTCCCTTGTTCTCAAAAAAATAACAGTATTTATTAATTTTAATTGTATCATATGAAAAAGATTGTTACATTGTTTGCTGCCCTATGTTGTGCAGTGATGATGTTTGGCCAGAGTTATGGTATTCTGGTCAACGGTAACACCTATTTCGCAGGCGAACCGGCCGGTCAGTTTGAGGGCTTCACCCAATATCTGGCTCATGTGCAGGTCAACGCCGGCGATTATTGTCAGATCTACGACGCAACGAACGAAGCTTCGTGGGTCGTAACGCTGAATACGTCTTCGGTTTCCGGCTTCACGCTCAATAGTGACCGTTACGACGTGACTGTCAGCGGCTGCTATGATTTCTACATCAAGCTCAAGTACCAGCAAGACGAGCTCTACATCGGTAACGGCTCCGACTGCGGCAGCGGAACGCCGATAGGCGGCGAGACGCAGGACACGGTTCCTCCCGTCGTGACGGTCAGCAGCGTGCCTTCTCAGGCTACGGACGTGATGCTGCAGGCATTCTATTGGGACAGCTACACCGACCACGGTTATGGCGACACGCGGTGGAACACGCTTCTCTCGCAGAGCGAAGAGATCAGTTCGTATTTTGACCTCGTATGGCTTCCGCCCGCGTCCTTCTCTACAGGTGGTACGGGTTATATCCCCCGTCAGTACAGCAACCTCAGCAGTGACTGGGGTACGGCCAACGAATTGTATCAACTCCTCGATGCACTGCACGACGGCAACAGCCGCGTAGTAGCAGACATTGTAATCAATCACTGCGGCAATTACTCTTCGTCGTGCAATTTCTATCCGCTTAACTTCGGCACCTACGGATCCTTCTCTCCGGATAACACCTGGATCACCACGGATGACGAAGGCGGTTGCACCGGCGGTTCGCACGCCGATGTAGGCTACGAAGGTGAACAGAACTACGGCTCTGCCCGCGACTGGGATCACCAGAACCCCAATGTACAGGCTATGTGCCGCGCGTACCTGCAATGGATGAAAGAGCAGGGCTTCGACGGCTGGCGCTATGACTACGGCAAGGGTTATACCCACGACCATATCAATGACTACAACACCGCTGCCGGTGCTTATTTCTCGGTAGTGGAGTACTGGGACGGCAATGCGGCCAACCTGCAGGCACGTCTTAACGATGCCGGTTGGAACACGACCCTCTTTGACTTCAGCACCAAATACAATGCCCTCAACGATGGTATCTGCGCAGGCAATTATTCCAAGTGCCAAGGTGCCGGTCTGCCCGGTGCAGGCAAGAGTAAATATGCCGTGACCTTTGTGGACAACCACGACACCTTTACCCGCAGCAGTAGCGAGTTCGGTGGTCAGAACAACTCGATGACCACCGGCATGAAGGATCGTCTGCTGCAAGCCAACGCCTTCATCCTCTCGATGCCGGGTATCCCCTGCGTGTTCTATCCGCACTGGGTGACCTACAAGGCTGAGCTGAAGAAGATGATCGAGGCACGTCATATGACGGGTGTGCATAGCGAGAGCGCAGTGTACGACGAGCAGGTGGAGCAAGGCGGCTATCAGGCTACCATCGCCGGTAAGAACGGATTTATCGTACTGCAACTCGGTAACAAAGCAGCCGGTACGATCGCCAACTGCACCAAGTATGCTTACGGCAACGGCTATGCCATCTGGGTGCACACCAATGACGGCTCCGTAGATCCCGAGGAACCCGAGACACCTGACACCTATTATATCAAGAATAACTGGAACGGTGGTGAGTGGAATTGGGAGCAGATGACTGCCAATGCGGATAGCACGGCTTGGACCTATACCGGCGTATTTGGCGGTACGGGTGTCAATGTGAGCACTACTCCCCAAGAAGGCGCACTCTGGTTTGCAACAGCTGACTTCCTCTACACCGTAGAAGGCTACGAGGCTCAGGAAGGTGATACGATTCAGTTCGTATTTAACCCCGCAGCAACGACCGTGACCGCTATCCTGATAGGTCGTCCCGCCGTGGAACCGCAACCTGAGACACCGAGGTTCCGTCTTACCGGTAATGAGGCTTTCGTAGGCGAGGGTCGTGCGGCTTGGAGTCTGGATGACGCGTTTGAGTCCTATAGCGATACGATGACGCTGAACCTACCTGCGGGTAACTTTGAGATGCAACTTATCAACTCGGTGGGCGACTGGAAGGGCTACGATGCACTGACGCAACCGATAACGGCCGGTATCACCACCAACCAGTGGGGCAACGTCTGCTTCTATATGGCAGAGCCCGGTCAGATCACCGTCATCTACAACGGCAGCGACTTCTTTGTATTAGGTACCTTCGCTCAGCCGGAGCGTCATTTCTACCTCATCGGTGCAGTTAACGGCTGGGATGTAGAGACCGCGATGGAGTTTGAGGATCGTGATTCTCTCTATGCCCTCACACTCGAGGAATTGAGCGGTGCGTTTAAGATCCTGACGGCTCGTGACTGGGAGCAGTTGAGTTATGGTGCTCCTCTCGAGCAAAGTTCGTTGGTAAGCCTTGGTGTTCCTTTCCAAATGCAAGAGTGGGATGCGGCCAATATGGAAGCGAACGGTGTGTTCACCAATGTGACCGTCGAGTTGCGACTCATCGCAGGCATTGCTACGATCACGGTGGTTCAAAACGGTACCTCCGGAGGTGACGAACCGCAAGATACGACCTCGGTTGATCCCGTGGTAGAGGATATCACCGTCTATACCGTACTGCCGGAGGATTGGAACGACCTGATGGCCTATGTGTGGATTAATAATACGGGCTTTGTACAGTGGCCTGGCGAGTATATGACGCCGACGGCTGACACCTTCCGCGGTCAACCTGTTTACTCGTACACCTTCCCCGAGACCTATACCAATATCATCTTCCACAACGGTAACGGCGTCCAGACGCCCGACATCGTTCTGGATGCGACCAAGCGGTACTACTATGGTAATACTTGGTATGCATCGTGGGATTCCGTACCCGAGGAGGTTATCGTTCTGCCGGCTAAGTATTATATCACCGGTAGCGAGAGCCTGATGGCAGCTACCGGTCTGAGTTCCGAATATGCGTGGGACGCTGCCGCTATCCCGGCTACGAGCGACACGACGGAGCTCTACCTCTATGCCGGTATCGAATATCAGGTTTCTGTGAACCTGTACGGTACTTGGTCAAGAGGTGTATACTACTACAACTATCTGACGGATATAACGCCCGGTCTGACATCTACCCCGGAAGGCTTTATCGCCTTCACCCCGGCTGTGGACGGCAATGTGACCTTCATCCTCAACGACAGCGTCTTCACGATCCTCGGTGACTTCATCGTAAGGGCGAAGGATACCTACTTCATCAAGAACAACTGGAACGCTGATGAGTGGACTTGGAATCAGATGCAGGTACTTGATACCGATAGTATGTGGTGGGCATATTCGGGTGTATTCGGAGGTAATGGCGTCAATATCAACATCGCAGCCGACGATGAGGGTGCTGCCTGGTATCCGACCGAGGACTTCATCCTTTATGAGGGTGGTCTCTACCCGCAGGAGATGGATACCGTTTACTTCGTATATTCGGTTCTGTGGCGCACCCTTGAAGCCTATGTCATCGGTCGTCCCGACACGACTATCACGCCCGAACCGCAACCTGAGGAGCGTCACTTCTATCTGATCGGTGAGTTCAACGGTTGGAACACGGAGACGGCGCCTGAGTTTGCGGCAATGGATACGTTCTATACCATTACGATCGATACCTTGCACGGTACCTATAAGGTAATCGGTGCACGCGACTGGATGCACGGTGACTACGGAGCCTATGCGATGAACGATGAGCTGACGATAGGTGAGCCTTATATCATGTGGCCTGCCGGATATAATCTCTATACATCGACTACCTATCTGAATGCCGTGCTGGAGATTCGCGTGGTAGGTGATGACGTGCTGCTGACCCTCGTTTCGGGTACGCCGTATGAGGTTCCTCAGGAGGATCGTCACTTCTACCTGATTGGTAACTTCAACGACTGGAGTACCGAAACGGCGCCTGAGTTTGCACTGATCGACTCGCAGTATGTGATCACGCTGGATACCTTGGCCGGTGCGTTCAAGGTAATCGGTGCGCGCGACTGGATGCACGGTGACTACGGAGCATATGGCTACGGCGATGTGATCAACGTAGGCGGCGAATACAATATGAACGCTGTCAGCTCGTATAATCTCAACCTGAACGGTACCTATGCAGATGTAACGCTGACCCTGACCGTTACGGACAATGTAGTGACCCTGCATTTCGTAGCCGGAACGCGTGTAGTTGAGCCGGCTACCGACCTGGATGAGATCCGTACCGGTAGCTCGATGTACAAGACAATCGAGAACGGCGCACTCTACATCTATCGCAACGGTGTGAAGTACAATGCTGCCGGACAAATCGTTCGCTAAGCATTGACCCTTGGGCAAGGGAGGCTGATTACCTCCCTTGTTCGCAAAAATAACTAATCTAATTCAAGTGTATATGAAACACGTAATGCAAAAAAGTCTGATTTTAGGAGCCTTGCTGGCCCTCGCGCTGTATGTATCGGCTCAAGTGACTACGCGCCCGTATATCCTCCAGAAGGGCTACGAGGGCGCAGTGACCATCGTCTATAACCCCAATGAGGGTAACGGCGGCATGAAGGAAGCTACCAAGTGCTACGCGCACACCGGTTACAACGACTGGAAGGGCACCGGCAGTTGGCGTGACGGTAAGGCTAAGTACGAGATGACCAAGGACACGGACGGCAACTGGCGTCTGGAGATGCCGAACGGCCTCTATGCCTACTACGGTATCACGACCACGACCGACGTACAGCGTCTGTGCTTCGTCTTCAACGACGGCCCTAACGGTGAGCTGGAGGGTAAGTCAGCCGATGGCGGCGATATCTTCGTCTATCTGGCAGAACCCGGACTCAATGTACAGTTCGTCAACCCCTCTGCCTCTACCCGTATCGAGGCCGGCACGGTGGTCGATCTCTTTGCGGTCACCAGCGAAGCTGCCAATCTCTCGCTCAAGGTCAACGAGCAGGAGGTAGCTACCGTCTCTTCGGCTACAGAGATCCACTATAACTACAACTTCTCCGTCAAGGGTGACTACAACGTCAAGGTCATCGCATCGAATACGAGCACTACCGTAGAGCAGGAGATCCGGATCTCCGTTATGGCTCCTACGGAGGTGCGTCCCTTGCCCGCCGGCATCGAACTCGGTATCAATTACGATGCCAACGATGCAACCCGCGTTACGCTCTGCACCTATGCTGCAGGCTGCAAGACGGCCAACGATCCCTCCGTACTCGAACCCGCTAAGGCTGTGTATGTCGTAGGTGATATGACCGACTGGGAAGTGCGTGCCGACTATCAGATGTACCGCGACAGTTGCCATTTCTGGTTGCCGATCGAGAACCTCGAACCCGGACGCGAGTATGCCTACCAGTATTGGGTGATCCGTGCTGACGGCGTGGAGAAACATGTGTCGGACGGTTTTGCCGCCAAACATCTGCTCCCCGAAGATAGGTACGAACCCAAGACCGTCGATCCTACGCTCCGCAGTTATCCTACGGGAGCCGACGGCAGTTATGTCAGCGTGCTGCAGACCGGTCAACAGCCGTATACATGGTCGCCCGCTACGCTCAATTTCGTGCGTCCCGACCGCAACAACCTCATCATCTACGAGCTCTGGACCTACGACTACACCAAGCAGCGTAGTTTCCCCGGACTGATGAAGCGTCTGGACTACCTACAGACCCTTGGCGTCAATGCCATTGAGCTGATGCCTGTGACGGAGTTTGACGGTAACTACAACTGGGGTTACTCGCCTAACCACTACTTCGCTATCGATAAGGCCTACGGTTCGGATCTGATGTTCCGCCAACTCATCGACAGCATCCATAGCCGCGGTATGGCCGTTATTATGGATATGGTATTCAATCACGCTACAGGACTGAACCCGCAGAACAAACTCTATCCCTACGGCAATGACCTGAAGTTCAACCCCTGGTTCAATGTCAATCCGCCTCACACCGACACCTACTACGAGGACTGGAACCACGACTTCCCCGAGACCAAGAAGATGTTCACCCGCTGCCTCAACTACTGGCTGGATGAATACCACGTGGACGGTTTCCGTATGGACCTCTCGCACGGCTTCTGCGGTAAGACCAACGATGCCTACGACAACGTAGTCTATTACTACGAGCACGCTATCCAACCCCACAATGCTTACTTCATCCTCGAGCATTGGGGACCCAATATGGGAACGGAGCGTCCGCGCCTCATTGAGAAGGGTATGCTCTGCTGGCAGAATACCAATAACGCCTACTCGCAACTCGCGATGGGATATACGTCGGAGAGTTCGCTCGTTGATGCCAGCAAGGACGGCTATGTCACCTACTGCGAGTCGCACGACGAGGAGCGCAATTACTATAAGGCTTACATGTGGGGTAGCGGTACCGTCAAGACCGACGAGACCGTGCGTCTCAACCGTGTGCCGCTGACGATGACCTTCAATATCCTGCTCGACGGACCGCATATGATCTGGCAGTACAACGAGCTCGGCTTCGATTACTCCATCAACCACGATGAGAACGGTTACTACAGCGAGAACAACCGTACCGCCAAGAAACCGCGTCCGGATGCAATGGGGTGGTTTACCAATGAGCTGCGTATGGCCCAATACGTCAAGGTCGCTCAGGTAACGCGTCTGCGTACGCAGATATGGCCCGAACTCTTTGCCGGCAATCCCGTCAATAGCTCGCTCTCCAGCGGATGGCTTCGTACGATCACTTGGGGCGAAGGCAATAAGGCCGTCTTTGCTGCGGCTAACTTCTCGCCCAAGGATATGAAGGATGTGACGCTGCCCTCCGGCACCTGGTACGACTATTTCACCGGCAATGTGATGCAGGCCTCGACGCTCAGTCTCCAGCCCGGCGAACTGATCGTGCTGACCTCTTCGCTCGTGCCCTGCCCGGAGATCGATATTACTCCCTTTGCGCTGTACAACACCGGCAACACCGAGCCTACACGTCGTTCCGACATCGACGAGGTGACAATCGAGCAGTCCCGCAACGAGGGTACATCGGCTAAGTACCTCTTGGACGGTCAGATTATCATCCTCCACAACGGCGAATTCTACGATATGCTTGGTCGTAAACTAAAGAACTAGGCTTCCTAGGTCTCCTAGGTCTCCTAGGATTCCTAGGACTCCTAGTAAAACAAATCAGCCTCCCATTCAGGAGGCTGATTTGTTACCTTTCACTTTTCACTTTTCACTTTTCACTTTTCACTTGATTAGTGTCTCTTATCGAGTCTTGCTCCGTCGCCTACAAAGTCGTGGTCACGACGTGCGGGGTGGTCACCACGTTGCTCGGGACGCGGACCTCTGCGTTCGGGACGAGGACCACGGTCGCCGCGCTCACCGCGTGCGGGACGCTCGGGCTCTACGTAGCCTTCGGGTTTCTCCTTGAGGGCGCGAGCCGAGAGACGGAACTTACCGGTCTTCTCATCGATCTCCAGCAACTTAATCTTCAGCTTGTCGCCTTCCTTGATGCCGGTCTCCTCCATAGTCTCGTAGCGCTTCCAGTCGATCTCCGAGATGTGCAGCAGACCTTCCTTACCGGGCATGAACTCCACGAAGCAACCGTAGGGCATCAGGCTCTTCACCGTAGCCTCGTAGGTCTCACCTACTTCGGGCAGAGCCACGATAGCACGGATCTTAGCGATAGCGGCTGCCATGCTCTCACCGTTGTTGCTGGCTACCTCTACCTTACCGCCGCGTTCGTCCTCGTCGATGGAGATGACTGCGCCGGTCTCGGCTTGGATACCTTGGATGATCTTACCGCCGGGGCCAATCACCGCACCAATCATATCTTTCGGGATATAGAAGCTGGTGATACGCGGAGCGTGCGGCTTCAGATCAGCGCGCGGTTCCGGCATGCACTCCAGAATCTTATCCAGGATATACATACGTGCCTCGTGAGCTTGTGCGAGGGCGTTCTCCAATATCTCGTAGCTCAGACCGTCTACCTTGATATCCATCTGGCAAGCGGTCAGACCGTCACGGGTACCGGTGGTCTTGAAGTCCATGTCGCCGAGGTGGTCCTCGTCACCGAGGATATCGCTCAGAATAGCATACTTCGTACCCTTGCACTCCGAGATCAATCCCATTGCAATACCGCTCACGGGTTTCTTGATAGGTACACCGGCATCCATCAGGGCCAACGTACCGGCGCAAACGGTAGCCATCGAGCTCGAACCGTTCGACTCCAATATATCGCTCACTACGCGTACGGTGTAGGGGAAGTCCTCGGGAATCATGTTCTTCAGGGCGCGGCAAGCGAGGTTACCGTGACCGATCTCGCGACGACCTACGCCGCGGGCTGCTTTGGCTTCGCCCGTTGCAAAGGGCGGGAAGTTATAGTGCAGTAGGAAGCGGTCGGTGCCTTGTATCAAGGCTTCGTCCACTATCTTCTCATCGCGGCTCGTACCCAGCGTAACGGTACTGAGCGACTGCGTCTCACCGCGGGTGAAGATACTCGAGCCGTGAGGTCCGGGCAGCGGGCTCACCTCGCACCAGATCGGACGGATGTCGGTGGTCTTTCTTCCATCGAGACGCTTACCTTCGTCCAGCACGGCGCGGCGCATAGCCTCTTTCTCTACATCGTGGTAGTAACGATCCACCATAGCGGCTACGTCATCTACCTCTACGCCCAATGCCTCGGCACGGGCGGCCATATAATCGGCCTTCTCGGTCTTGAAGTCTTCGCAGATCTGCGAGAACATAGCCTCGCGGTGGTGCTTATCGGTGTCGGCGCTGGTAGCCTGAGCATAGGCGCGGTCGTAGCTATAGTCGTGCACTGCCTGCTTCAGCTCGTCGTCATTCACCTCGTGGCAGTATTCGCGTTTCACCTCTTTGCCGTACTCCTTCATCATCTCCAGCTGCGCTTGGCACTGAGGTTTGATAGCCTCGTGAGCGGCGCGGATGGCATCCAGCATTACGCTTTCGGGCACTTCCTTCATCTCACCCTCTACCATCATAATATTATCCAAGGTAGCGGCAACCACGAGCTCGAGGTCAGCGTGCTCGCATTGCTCGAAGGTGGGGTTGATGACGAACTCACCGTTCACGCGTGCTACGCGTACCTCACTGATCGGGCCCTCGAAGGGGATATCCGAGCAGGTCAGCGCTGCCGAAGCAGCCAAACCGGCGATCGACTCCGGCATATCGATGCCGTCAGCCGAATACATCGTTACGTTGACAAAAGTCTCTGCGTGGTAGTTAGCGGGGAAGAGGGGACGCAGTGCGCGGTCAATCAGACGCGCGATCAGTATCTCGTAGTCCGAAGCCTTACCCTCACGACGGGTGAATCCGCCGGGGAAACGGCCTGCACTCGCAAATTTCTCTTTGTACTCTACGGTCAGGGGCATGAAGTCTGTGCCCGGTACCGCATCTTTGGCGCTACATACAGTAGCCAGAATCATGGTGTTGCCGATCGTTGCCATCACTGCGCCGTCTGCCTGCTTTGCCAGCTTACCGGTCTCCAGCGTGATCACACGGCCATCCGCCATCTTGATCTCTTTTCTTACGATATTCATTTTGTTTGTTGTTGTTTTAAGGATGCCTTTTACATCCAAGTTTTCTTTAGACCACAAATGTCGCGCAAAATTACGAAAAAAAAATGACCTGCGCAAATCGCAGACCACTTTTTTTCATTTTTATGATGCAAAACCTACATTTTTTTCTAAAAAATGCTGATTTCTTTAGATTTCGTTGATGATTTTCATCAGCGTCTCCTTGGCATCACCCAGGCAGAGGTACACTCCCTTGTCGCGTTTGTAGATCGGATTCTCTACGCCGGCATAGCCGGGTTTGAGGTCGTAGTTGCAGACGATCACCTCCTTGGCGTCGGCTACATTGAGCACCGGCATACCGTAGATCGGTGTGCCTTCTGCGGTGTTGGCAGCGGGGTTCAGTACGTCGTTGGCACCGATTACAACGACTGCGTCGGTCGACTTGAAGTCGTCGTTGATCTCCTCCATCTGGAAGAGTTTCTCATAGGGGATGTCGGCTTCGGCCAGCAGCACGTTCATATGACCGGGCATACGACCGGCAACGGGGTGGATGGCAAAGCGCACGCGGGCACCCTTGAACTCCAGTTTGTCAGCCAGTTGTTTGACGGTGTGCTGAGCTTGTGCCAAGGCCATACCGTATCCGGGTACGATGATGACGTCTTTGGCGCGGGCGAGGACGGATGCGGGCGTGTCGGCCGGTTTTTCCTCTTTAACCGCTGCAGGAGCAGCACCTTTCTGTTGTGCCAATTCGGCTCTCAGACCGGCTACTTCCTTGGTCAGCGCTTCGATGGCATCTAATAGTTGTTTTACTTCCATATCGTTGAGTTGTTCTAATAGTTTTTCAAAATCATCTTCTCCTTTGAACTGCGTAGTCTGTCCTTCGGGCGTCTTGCCTTGCGTAGACTGCACAGCCGGAGCGGCTTTCTTCTTGGCTCCGCCAAGCAGGATTGACATCAGGCTGCGGTTCATGGCGCGGCACATGATCTGCGTCAGCAGCAGACCCGAGGCACCTACGATACCGCCTACGGCTACCAGGAACAGGTCACCTATGGCCATACCGGCTATCGCACCGGCTACACCCGACAGCGAGTTCAAAAGCGATATCGTGATCGGCATATCGGCTCCGCCTACGCGGATGGCAAACATATACCCGAATCCGCCGGTCATCAGTACGGCTAAGACCGCGATGAGGACGTTGTTGCCGACCATCGTGCCGGCAATAATCAGCGCTGCCGAGGCGATGAGCAGCAGCATCGTGATCGCACTATGGGCCGGATAGACCACAGGCTTCTGGTTCAGCACCCGGTGCAACTTACCCGCGGCTACCAGACTGCCGACCAGCGTGATCATACCTACGGCGATAGCCAGCATAGCGGTGAAGTTGACAAAGAGCGGATACTCCGGCTCCGCAGCCATACCCCAATTCATGTAAGTCATTACGCCGACCAGTGCCGAAGCACCGCCGCCGAGGCCGTTGAACAGCGCTACCAACTGCGGCATCTGGATCATCTGCGCACGGCTGGCCATCAGGCTGCCGATCAGCGCTCCGATGATGATAGCTACGTAGATTGTCCAAGCCGATAGAATACCGCTGAACATGACGGTTGCTACCACACCCGCCAGCATAGCGAGCGCCGAGAGCAGGTTACCCGCTACGGCAGTCTTGACCTTGCTCATCATCGAGATACCTCCGAGCACGGCCAGAGAGAGCAATATGCTCAGTATAATCTGAAAGGTAGTCATGAGCGCGGCTTTTTCTTGTTGAACATTCTAAGCATCCTATGCGTGATACCAAACCCGCCGAAGACATTGATCGTCGCCAGTATGATCGCTGCGCCGCCAAAGAGCTGCGCAGCCACGCCTTCACCCGCCAGCAACGCCACACCCGTAGCCGTCAGCGCACCTACGAGCGTTACGCCCGACAGCGCGTTCATACCCGACATCAGGGGGGTGTGCAGCAGGCTCGGCACCTGACGAATGATAAAGTAGCCGGCCACCGTACAGACGGCGAACACGGCTACTAAAATCAGTGGATGTATCATAAATCTTGCGATGTAATATTACAATCCCATAGCTTTGCGAGCACCGGCGTGCAGGAGCTTACCGTCCGTGCAAACCAGACTCTTGGCGATCACCTCATCTTGCATGTTGAGCTCGATCTTACCGTCCTTGACGAGGTACTTCACGAGGTTATACATGTTGTTGGAGAACATCCATGTGGAGCTGGTGGGCAGCTCACCGGGGATATTCTTCACACCGATCAGCGTTACGCCGTGCTTCATCTCGATCGTTCCCTTCGGGGTGATGTCGCAGTTACCACCTTGGTCGATGGCGATATCCACGATCACGGAGCCTTTCTTCATACCCTTGACGGTGTCCTCGGTGATGATGACGGGAGCCAACTCACCCGGTACCAGTACGGAGCAGAAGACGATATCCATCTGTTGGATGGTCTCTTTCAGCAGCTCGCGCTCTTTCGCGAGTACATCTGCGGGCAGCGCTTTTGCATAGCCGCCTTCGCCTACTGCCAACTCGGCAGGCACACCCGTGTCGATGACCTTTGCGCCCAGCGACTGAGCGTTCTCGGCTGCCATCGGACGAATATCAGCGGCGTAGGTGATAGCGCCCAGACGCTTTGCCGTTGCCAATGCTTGCAGACCGGCTACGCCGACACCGATTACCATTACCTTGGCGGCATCAATCTTACCTACTGCGGTGAACATCTGCGGAATGAAGCTCGTCATATGATCGGCTGCCATGATGATACCTTTGTATCCGGCGCAGGTCGACATGCTCGTCAGTGCGTCCATATTTTGTGCACGCGAGATACGAGGTATGCAGTCCAGTGTGAAAGCCGTTACGCCTTGCGCCGTCAGTTTCTTTACCATCTCATGGTTCACGGGCGAAGCGGGGTGGATAAAGGTGATCAGATACTGACCCTTGTGCATCAGCTCTACCTCGTGCTTGCCAAGTTCCTCGTTGAACAACGGCTCTTTTACTTTCAGAATCAATTCGGCTTGCTCGTAGATGTCGGCAGCTTTGGCCATCATCTTGGCGCCTGCTGCGGCGTAGTCTTCGTCGTGATACAAAGCTCCGTCACCGGCGTGGTTCTCTACCAATACGGTATAACCGTCCTTCACGAATTTGCCGACTGTTTCGGGGGAACATGCCACACGGTTCTCGCCGTGCATGATCTCTTTGGGAATTCCAATAATCATCTTAGATCTTGTGTTTTTCGTTGGAGGTCCTTTGTTCAGCTGCTCGAGGGCGGACCCAATGTCCTCTTCGCAGGCTATATTATTTTATATATATATGGTCATTTTATTTATTTTCTCCCAAATATTCCAACCCTTTCTCCCAAATATTCCAACCCTTTCTCCCAAA
>CAMJDT010000037.1 GCA_946404495.1 uncultured Bacteroidales bacterium | reverse complement strand
TTTTTAACTTTTAAAAGTAAAATTTGCTATTGATATATTACTATAGAAAGTAAGAAACTCAATATTTATTAACACATATAAAGTAAAGAATATGGAGCAATTAGTCAATTTCTTTTATCGCTTATTGGAGCGCTATTCGGGGTTCACGCAGATGCGTTATCTGTATGAGGATATAAACTGGGATGACCAGCTTATTCTGATCCGCGGTCCGAAAGGTTCCGGTAAAACAACGATGCTAATGCAGCATATCTTGCGTACGTTTTCGGATAAAAGTAAGGTGCTGTATTGTTCTGTAGATCATTTTTGGTTTGCCTCTCACACCTTATTAGATTTGGCAGAATACGCGTACACGCACGATATAACTCATCTATTCCTTGATGAGATACACAAGTACGGAAATTGGGCGCAGGAGCTTAAGAATATCTACGATGCTTATCCACATCTTCATGTAGTTGTGACAGGAAGTAATGCTTTGGATATTATTAAGCAGACATATGACTTATCTCGGCGTTGTGGCGTATATACCATGCATGGTCTGAGTTTCCGCGAATACCTCAAAATGGAAGGTATGGCGGATTTACCGCCAGTATCCTTGGAGGAACTGGTTTCTCGTCATGTGGAAATAAGCCGTGACATCACAATTAAGCAGAACATCAAAGTACTTTTGTATTTTGAGCGCTATATCAAAGAAGGATACTACCCGTTCTATCGAGATCAAACCATGAACTTTGGCGAGCGATTAAGCCAAGTGATTGACACCATTATCTTCAATGAGATACCGGCTGTATCTAATTTAGAATACGAATCGGTCTATAAGATCAAACCTCTGTTAGCTATCTTAGCGCAACAAAATCCATACACGCTGAATATCTCTGCTCTGGGCAAGTCTCTGAACGCTTCGCGTAATGTGCTGCTCAAACTCATCGAACTATTGGATCAGGCAGCTTTGATTCGCAGATTGTATGCTGCGACCGAAGGATGGGAGCAAGTCAATAAGCCCGAGAAGATTTTATTCAACAACACGAACCTGATGTATGCATTGTCCCCCAATGCCGATACCGGCACGATGCGTGAAACATTCTGTGCCTCGATGTTGGCGAAGGGACATAAGATAGCCATGCCGCAGAAAGGGGACATCGTTGCAGATAAAAAGTATTTGTTTGAAGTGGGTGGCAAAAGCAAAGGTTTCGGACAAATAGCCAATATCCCAAATAGTTATGTAGTAGTAGATGACATAGATATGGGCTTCGAGAACAAGATCCCTCTCTGGATGTTCGGCCTGCTCTATTAAATAAGTTATTTAATTCCCCGTCGGGGAACCAAATTCCAAGCGGTAAATCCAATATGCGGACTTACCGCTTATATTTAGTCGGGTGGGGGAAGGGAGTGGAATATGTTATATAACATAAAAAGTAAAAAATTCTGCGAAAGGTTTGTGTATGTCGGATTTTTTTTGTAATTTTGCGCCCAAATTGGATAAACTGTAGCGAAAATTATATTATAAGAAATATTTAGCATATGAAACTGGAAGAACTGACCAACAAGATCTACGCGGAAGGCGTGGAAAAAGGTAATGCGGAGGCGAAAGAGATTATCGCCAAGGCAGAGGAACAGGCAGCCGCTATTGTGGCAAAAGCACAGAAAGAGGCAGCAGATACGATCGCTGCCGCTGAGCAGAAAGCCCAAGAGCTGGACAAGAACACCCGTTCGGAGTTGAAGATGTTTGCCGAGCAGAGCGTGAATGCGCTGAAGACGGAGGTGACGAATCTCGTGACCGCTCGTCTGGCCGACGAGAGCGTCAAGGCCGCTACCGCCGATAAGGCCTTCATGCAGCAGGTGATTCTCAAGATGGTGGAAAGCATGGCTAAGAACGGCAATGTGACCGTGGACACGAAGGATGCAGCTGCGCTGACCAAGTACTTTGAGGCCAATGCAAAGGGTCTGCTCGCCAAGGGCGTGAAGATCAACGAGGTGAAGGGTCTGAAGACCGATTTCCAGATCGTGCCGGAGAAGGGTGGATACAAGCTGGCCTTCGGAGAGCAAGAGTTTGTAGCTTATTTCAAAGAGTTCCTGCGTCCCCAACTGATCGAAATGCTGTTCTAAGTTATGGGATACGAATGTTTATTAACAGGTCTGCCGGTGCTGAATCTGAGCGAAGCCTCTCCGATGAGTGACGAGGCCTTGCTGGAGCAGCTCAAGGAGACCCTCAAGGAACGGGATCAGGAGGAGCTGGCGCTCATCGATATGACGAGCGACGATCCGATCGTGACCGATCTGATGAGCAAGTACGACGACACCATCATCGGCCAGCCTGCCTGGTGGGACGAGGTGCACGAGGTGCTGAGCGAAGAGGATCTGCGCACGCAGATACTGTATGAATACGGCCGCACGCACGGCTGCCGGTTCGTACGCGCGTGGTATGCCTTCAATCAGGACGTGAACAACATCCTCGCGGCGGCTATCTGCCGTAAGCACGGCTTTGATGTACGCAACGTCATCGTCGGTACCAACGAGGTAGCGGAGATCCTGAGAAAGAACCTCCCGCAGAAGGACTTCGGATTGGCAGGCGTGGTGGATAATCTGCCGGAGATTCTGTCGCTAATTGAGAGCGAGAACCTCATGGAGAGGGAGAAGCAACTGGATGCCCTCCGCTTCGTGTGGCTCGAGGATAAGACGCGCTTTGTGGATTTCTCCATCGAGAACGTACTGGCCTACCGCCTGCAGCTCAAGATGATGAACCGCTGGGCGATACTGACCGTAGAGCAGGGCGAGAAAGTGTTCCGCGACCTGGTAGCAGATATGAAACGCGGAGTCAAACTCGACGCCTAATTGACAATTCTTATCCTTGCGGAACGATTATTTGATAATTGAAAATTGAAATCTATATGACAACAGGAAAAGTACAAGGAATCATCTCCAACCTCGTAACGGTACGAGTAGATGGTCCTGTGGCACAAAACGAAATCGCCTACATCTCCGTAGGTGAGACCAAACTGATGGCTGAGGTCATCAAGGTGACCGGTGAGAACGTCTATGTACAGGTGTTCGAATCGACGCGTGGTCTGAAGGTAGGTGACCTGGTGGAGTTCACCGGTCATATGCTGGAGGTAACGCTGGGTCCCGGTCTGCTGAGCCGTAACTACGACGGTCTGCAGAACGACTTGGACAAACTGACGGGTGTGTTCCTCAAACGTGGTGAATACAACTACCCGCTGGACAAAGAGAAACTGTGGGACTTCACCCCGATCGCTCAGGTGGGCGACAAGGTGGAAGCCGCTGCATGGCTGGGTGAGGTGGACGAGAACCACCAGCCGCACAAGATCATGGTGCCCTTCGTCTTCGAAGGTGTCTACACCGTGAAGAGCATCGTCAAGGCCGGTAAGTACAAGGTGGAAGACACCATCGCCGTGCTGACGGATACCGAGGGCAAGGACCACGTGGTAACGATGGTGCAGAAATGGCCCGTGAAGAAAGCTATCCTGGCCTACAAGAGCAAACCGCGTCCCTTCAAACTGCTGGAGACGGGTGTGCGTACCATAGACACCGCCAACCCCATTTGCGAGGGTGGTACGGGCTTCATCCCCGGTCCTTTCGGTACGGGTAAGACCGTGCTGCAACACGCTATCTCCAAGCAGGCCGAGGCCGACATCGTGATCATCGCTGCCTGCGGTGAACGTGCCAACGAGGTAGTGGAGACCTTCACCGAGTTCCCCGAACTGGATGACCCCCACACCGGCCGCAAGCTCATGGAGCGTACCATCATCATCGCCAACACGTCCAACATGCCGGTAGCCAGCCGTGAGGCATCTGTCTACACCTCGATGACGATCGCTGAGTACTACCGCTCGATGGGACTGAGAGTTCTGCTGATGGCCGACTCCACCAGCCGCTGGGCACAGGCCTTGCGTGAGATGAGTAACCGTATGGAGGAGCTGCCCGGTCAGGACGCCTTCCCGATGGACCTCTCGGCCATCATCGGCGCCTTCTACGCACGCGCGGGTTACGTGTACCTTAATAATGGTAAGACAGGATCCGTTACCTTCCTCGGTACGGTATCGCCTGCCGGCGGTAACTTGAAGGAACCTGTGACCGAGGGTACGAAGAAGGTAGCACGCTGCTTCTACGCACTGGAGCAGGCACGTGCCGACCACAAGCGTTACCCCGCTGTCAACCCGATTGATTCGTATAGTAAATATATAGAGTACCCCGAGTTTGCGGAGTATATGACCAAGCTCATCGATGCCGACTGGCTGCCCAAGGTGAACTCCATGAAGACCTACCTGCAACGCGGTAAGGAGATCCAGGAGCAAATCAACATCCTCGGTGATGACGGCGTACCCGTAGATTACCACATCGCTTTCTGGAAGAGCGAGGTGATCGACTTCGTGATCCTGCAACAAGACGCCTTCGATAAGATCGACGCCGTCTGCCCGCTGGAGCGTCAGCGCTATATGCTCGACCTCGTTATGAATATCTGTAAGCGCGACTATAGTTTCGATAACTTCAACGAAGTGACCGACTACTTCAAGCGCGTTATCAACTTCTGCAAGCAGATGAACTACGCAGAGTTCCACAGCGAGACCTTCGAGGAGTATCAGACGAAACTGAATGAACTGTTGGCTGAAAAACAAGTAAAACAATAAGCAATAAACCATCTAAATCATACTACGACTATGAAAGCAAAACTGTTAACACGCATCAATGCCTTGATTGCGACCCTGGTGAGCCTCTTGGGCTTCACGAGTTGCGGGAATTTTTTCGTAAAGTACGGAGCACCTGTGGAGTACGGCACTCCATTTGCAAGGTGGGACGTGAACGGCAAAGTCTCTGACGAGGAGAACAACCCGATAGAGCATGCGCAAGTTATCGTGCGTAGCCCGAAGCCAGGACAAATACGTGATACACTCTACTCCGATGAGGAGGGATTGTATCGAGGTAGTTACCCGGGAGTATTCCCGTATTCGAAAGACTCGATAGATATCGTGGTGCGGGATACCGCAGGCGTGTATGCTTCGGACTCGGTGCGTGTAGCGGTTGAGTATGATAAGAGCGAGGTCGCTGATGGCGACTCGTGGAACGCAGGTACTGCTTATATCCAACAGGATTTTCAGTTAAAAAAAGTAAATGATTAAATAGCATAGAATTATGGCAAAAGCTTTTCAAAAAATCTACACAAAGATTACAGCTATTACCAAGGCGACCTGTTCGCTGAAGGCCGAAGGCGTAGGTAACGATGAGTTGGCTACGGTGAACGGCAAATTGGCTCAGGTCGTGAAAATTATGGGCGACGAGATCACGCTGCAGGTGTTCCAGGGTACGGAAGGTATTCCTACCAACGCCGAAGTGGTCTTCCTGGGCAAGGCTCCCTCGCTGAAGGTGAGCGACCAACTGGCCGGACGTTTCTTCAACGCCTACGGCGAACCCATCGACGGCGGACCCGCTATCGAGGGTAAGGAGATCGAGATCGGTGGTCCAAGTGTGAACCCCGTACGCCGTAAACAGCCGTCGGAACTCATCGCAACCGGTATCGCAGGTATCGACCTGAACAACACGCTCGTGTCCGGTCAGAAGATTCCTTTCTTCGCCGACCCCGACCAGCCCTATAACCAAGTGATGGCCAATGTGGCGCTGCGCGCACAGGTGGATAAGATCATATTGGGAGGTATGGGTCTGACCAACGACGACTATCTCTACTTCAAGAACGTCTTCGCCAATGCCGGCGTATTGGACCGTATCGTATCCTTCGTGAACACGACCGAGAACCCCGCCGTAGAGCGTCTGCTGATCCCCGATATGGCACTCGCCGCTGCCGAGTACTTCGCTGTAGAGAAACACCAGAAAGTGCTGGTACTGCTCACCGATATGACGCTTTATGCCGACGCACTCGCTATCGTCAGCAACCGTATGGACCAGATCCCGTCGAAGGACTCTATGCCGGGTTCGCTCTATTCGGATCTCGCTAAGATCTACGAGAAAGCCGTGCAGTTCCCCGAGGAAGCCGGAGGCGGTTCGATCACCATCATCGCCGTAACGACCCTATCGGGCGGCGATATCACGCACGCTATTCCTGATAACACGGGTTATATCACGGAGGGTCAGTTGTATCTGCGTCGCGACAGCGATATCGGTAAGGTCATCGTCGATCCGTTCCGCTCGCTGAGTCGTCTGAAACAGCTCGTAGCCGGTAAGAAGACCCGCGAGGATCACCCGCAGGTAATGAACGCCGCCGTGCGTCTGTACGCCGATGCCGCTAACGCCAAGACCAAACTGGAGAACGGTTTCGACCTCACCGACTACGATGAGCGCTGCCTCAAGTTTGCCAAGGAGTACAGCCACGATATCCTCGCTATCGACGTCAATATCAATACCGTCGAGATGCTCGACATCGCTTGGAAACTGTTCGCTAAGTACTTCAAACAGGAAGAGGTGAACATCAAGCAAGCCCTCGTGGACAAATACTGGGCAAAATAACCCAATGACCAAATGGTAAATTAAAATGGCTATAACTTATCAATTTAATAAAACATCGCTGCAAGGCCTGGAGAAGGACCTGAAGATGCGGCAGCGGACCCTCCCTACGCTCCAGAGCAAGGAGACCGCCCTGCGCCTCGAAGTGAAGAAGGCGAAGGACGAGATCCGGAGGCTGGACGAGGAGGTCGACCGTCGCATCAAGGACTACGACCAGATGCTGGCCCTGTGGGGAGAATTCGACACCTCGCTGATCCATGTGGACGACGTTATCATGGAGATCAAGAAGATAGCGGGTGTGCGCGTTCCGGTGCTGGTAGATGTGGTCTATTCTACCAAACCGTTCAGCATCTTCTCCTCACCCAAGTGGTTCGCAGACGGCTTCGAGCAACTCAAGGCTATAGCAGATGTAGGAATACGTCAGGAGTTCGTGCGCCGCAAAGTGGAACTCTTGGAATACGCCCGCAAGAAGACTACCCAGAAGGTGAACCTCTTCGAGAAGGTTCAGATACCGGGTTATCAGGACGCTATTCGCAAGATCAAACGCTTCATGGAGGACGAAGAGAACCTGAATAAATCCAGTCAGAAAATCGTTAAAGGCAAGCGCGAACGCGAAGCAAGGCTTGCAGAAAGTGAGGCTGCTGTATGATTACCGAAATGAAGAAATACACCTTCCTGGTGTTGGCGTCTAAGTATGACACGTTCCTCGAGAAGATTCGCGAGGCGGGCGTCGTACACGTGACCCTCAAAGCAGAAGGCATGGCTGAGAACGAACAACTCGCCGATACGATCGTTCGCTACGAAGCCCTGCAGCGTCTCATCGAAGCCGGTGCTCCCGACCAACTCATAGCCGAACGCAATGAGGTGCGCCAGAAGATCAGCGCAACGGAGAAGGAGATGCAACGGATGGCTGTCTGGGGAGCGTTCTCCAGCGAGCGCATCAAGGAGATCCGCGATGCCGGCTACAACCTCCACTTCTTCACCTGCTCCCGCAAACTCTTCCAGGAAGAGTGGGGTACCGTTGTTAACGAAGAAGGCGACACGCTCTACTGCGTAGCGGTGACCAAGCAGGTAGGCGACGACGAACTGACCCTCACGGGCGAACCCTTTGTGATGCCCGAGACCTGCCAGTTCCAGATCCTCAACGAGCATAGCACCAACGAACTGCAGGCTGATATCGAAGCCCTAAAGGGCTTGCTGACGGCTGCAGAGGCGCGTATAGAGGCTTGGGCTACGGCTAATATGGATGCCAAGCGTGCGGAGCTGCAGGAGCTGCGTCAGTCGATCGACTGGCAACGCGTGCAACTCTCGTCCGACACGATGGCCGATGGCGCACTGCGCCTGATGGAGGGATTCTGCCCGGTAGAGAATACCGAGGCACTCGACCGCGTGCTTTCCGAACTCGACGTCTATTACGAGGTGGAGAAACCCGTCGAAGGCGATGCTACGCCGATCAAGCTGCGCAATAATAGGTTCACGCAACTCTTTGAGGTCTTCACCGGCATGTACGGTTGGCCTACCTACGGAGAGTTTGACCCGACGCCAATACTCGCTCCGTTCTATCTGCTGTTCTTCTCGCTCTGTATGGGCGATGCCGGCTACGGAATACTGCTCATGGCGTTTGGTCTGTTGATCTACTACCGCAAACTCAATATCGAGATGTTCGAAGGTCTCGGCCCGATTATTACGACTCTGGGTGTAGGTACGCTGGTCGTAGGATTCTTCCTCGGCACGGCCTTTGGTATGGACCTGAGTGCGCTGTTCCCGAGTATCGATTACCTATTCCTGAACGGTAAGGTCATCACCGAAGGCGGATTGCAGTATATGACCAAAGCCCAATATGCGGCATCCGGCCTGGAGGGCGGATACGATGTGGCAATGATATTGGCACTGCTAATAGGTGTGTTCCATATCTGTCTCGCGATGGTGGTCAAAGCCTTGTGCTACACCAAGCGTTTCGGATTCATGAACTCGCTCAGTACCTGGGGATGGACGCTGCTCATCGTAGGCGGTATATCGGCTTTCGTCATCTGCACGGCCCTCAGCGTGCCCGCAGAGGCTACGAAGATCATCCTTATCGTGATTGCCGCTATCTCGGCGCTCGGTATCTATATCTTCAATACGCCCGGACGCAACCCGCTCATCAATATCGGCGCCGGACTCTGGGATACCTACAATGCCGCTACCGGTATATTGGGTGACACGCTGTCGTATATCCGTCTTTATGCCCTCGGTTTGGCAGGCGGTATGCTCGGCGGAGCGTTCAATAACCTCGGACTCATGGTAATGGGAGGTTCTACCGCCGGTGCTACTTGGCAGTGGGTTCCCTTCATCATCATCCTCATCATCGGTCACCTCTTGAACCTCGCCATGTCGGCGCTCGGTGCCTTCGTTCACCCGCTGCGTCTAACCTTCGTCGAGTACTTCAAGAACGCCGGCTACGAGGGCAAGGGTAAAATGTATCGTCCCTTTGCTGTAAACAAAGAAAATTAACAATAACAACAATAAAAAAACAACATTTATGGAATTTTTAGGATTTCTTGGCTGGGGACTGATGTTAGGTCTCGCCGGTGTAGGCTCTGCCTACGGAACAACGATCGCAGGTAACGCTGCAGAAGGTGCGCTGAAGAAGAACCCGAGCAAATCGGCTTCGTACATGATTCTGTCGGCTCTGCCCGCAACGCAAGGTCTGTACGGATTTGTGGCTTTCCTTATGTGGGACAAGGCCGCTATCGCTGCTAACCCTGCTCTGTACTTTGGTATCGGACTTGCAGTAGGTCTCGTTTGCCTGCTCTCCGCTATCCGTCAAGGTATGGTTTGCGCCAACGGTATCGCCGGTATTGCTGCCGGTCACGATGTTCAGACGAACACCATGATCTACGCCGCTCTTCCGGAGTTCTACGCCATCTTGGCACTCGTTGCAGCCCTGATGATTTAAGCGTTGCGTACCCTACGTAGTAGTACGTAGAATACGTAAATGACAAAAAATCGCAGTTTTCGATACGAATTCTGCGATTTTTTTTGTGTATATCAATTATTTTTTGTATCTTTGCGGCCAAATTGGATAATTTGTAAAAAAAACGTATAGATTAACGCAATTTAAGTATATGAAACAAAAGTATCTTTCTTATCTGTTTGCAGCCCTTCTGACGGTGAGTCTGACGGGATGTAGAGCCGATTTGGATAAGGTGGACACAACGGCGGGTCTGAATATGGCCTTGTCGATGCCGGTAGGTCAGTTCTCGATTGCGATGAGCGACCTGTTGGGCGAGAATGCCCCCAATCTCATAGTAGATGAGAACGGCTTGTTCCACATTCTGGATACGGCTAAGATGCCCTCGCGGCAGTTCCACCCGATCAATCTGGCCAATTATGTAGTGCTCACCGAGGGCGGTAAGCACTTTAAGGTGCTGGAGCAAATCTCGTCGAAGGTCAACCCCTCGTGGCTGTCGTACGGCTATATCGTATCGCCGATCGATACGGTTATCCCGCTGACCTTCTCGATGAGTATGAAACTGCAGGGCTTCAACGAGAGTATCGACAGCGAGCGTATCGACAGTATCCTCGTGGCCTTGGCCTCGTTTATGTCCACGGTGGACCACTCGGCCGACTTCGGCATCACCTGGCAAAACATCGATGGTATCACCCTGAAGTTGGGCGACCGCTTGATTCGTCACAACGTGGCGCAAAACGATGTGGTGATCCCGATCAGTTCGTACGACTTCGGCAGCCAGATACCGATCAATATCAACGACTTCACCATCAACCTCATCGATCCCAACGACCCGATTGGTCTGACCGACAGCGTCATGCTCGAGGTGCAGTTTGACCTCAAGCTCATCGCCGAGCAGCCGGTATCCATTACCGCCGAGAGTGACTTCGTCTATGACCTGCGAATCAACCTCTTGGACTACGACGCCGTTTGGGGCTACTTCAAGGAGTCGCGCGAAATGGTGGACGAGGACTGCATCGCGATGGATAGCCTCTGGAACAACTGGTCGGAGGTACAGAAGATGAAGATGAAGTTTGCTCGTCCGAGTCTGACCTTCCATATGATGCACCATATCGCTGCGCCGCTGAAGGCTCGTATCGATTACATGTATTCTTACACCAACGCTACCTCGCACCGCGAGGATGCTACTTGGGGCGGCTCGCCTACGACGGATATACCTATCAGTCCGATTCTGAATCCGCAGGTATCGACCAATCTGAACGACTCCGTCGAAGTGCAACTCCGCTTCTCCTACCTGCCTGAGGAAGGACACATCGACCGCCTGTTCTACAGCGTGCCCGATAGTTTCCACTATCAGTATCACGTCATGATAGACGAGGGTCGCAAGATGGAGTGCCCGCAGCATCGTCTGACCAGCCGTCTGGACTTCAGCGCCTACCAGGTGCTCGACCTGCCGTTCTATTTCGAGAAAGGTACGTCCTTCACCTGCACGCAGGAGATGGAGGGACTCAAGCTCAGCAAGCTCCAGCTCGACTCGCTGCTGCAAGATAGCAAGCTCCAAGTTAAGTCGGAGAAGAATGATCTCACGCTCTACTTGGCGGCTGAGAACTATATCCCCTTCGAGGTCGACGTCTATATGGAGTGCCTCGATAAGGACAATAACCCGGTGGATGTATCCTTCTTTGAGGGTGACACCCTTAGGATCCCCGCTCCCGCTGCGGCCGACATAGTGGACGGTAGTGCTACCAAGGCTTCGCACACCGTTTCGCTGCGCACCCTGCATAAGAACGAATTTGAGAAGATGTCTAAGGTGGTTAAGTTCCGCCTCGTGGCATCTATGGGTAAGAACGATAGCCCCGCCAAACTGACTACGGATACCAAACTCACGATGAAGATCGGTATCACGGCTGAATTGGAAGGAACGATTAACTTTGATAAACTGTTCAAAGAATGAGAACGCGTAAGTTTTGTATCCTGACAGTAGCTATAGCAGCTGCTCTCAGCCTGTCGGCACAACAGGTCAACACCCTCTATTTCCTGGAGAGTGCACCTATGCGACATATGATCAACCCCGCCTTCCAGCCGGTTAGCCGTGTATATGTGGGTATATCCCCGCTGAGCTATACGGGCTTTAACCTGACGAATAATTTGGCTATGTCGGATCTGATCTACAAGAAGGACGGCAAGACCATCACCGGCCTCTATCCCGGTGAGAGCGAAGCGCTCCGTAAGAAAATGGGTAATGCCATCAACTCCAAGATAGACATGCAGGTGGATCTGCTCAACGTGGGCGTCCGTATCAAGGATAACGGCTATCTCTATATCAGCCTCAACGAACGCTTCAACGCCCTCGGTGCTATATCGAGTGATATCGTGGATATGCTCACCGCCGGCGGCAGTAAGGAAGGTCAGACCCTCGACCTCAATTACACGCAGATGCAAACCACGGTGTATACTGAACTGATGGGAGGTTATTCGCATCGCATCAACGACCAATGGACGGTCGGTGGTAAACTCCATTTCCTCTATGCCAACGCCTATGCGGGGCTCAAGACCGATCAGTTTACCATCAATACCACGATGCAACAGATGGAAGCCAACGTGAAGGGTAACCTCTACCTCGCGGGCGGTTTCATACCCGAAGTTACCGGTGGTCAGTCGGTGAAGGACATCGTCAATGCTATCTCCGATAATGTGAAAAACGGTAACTGGCAGGCCTTCGTCAAGGCAGCCGGCTACGGAGGCGCTATCGACCTCGGTGCTACTTATAAGCCGATCAAGAACCTCCAGATATCGCTCGCCGTGACCGACCTCGGTTTCATCTGCTGGAACGGCTCGAAGCGTGGCATTAGCGGTAACAAGAAATACGAAGGTACCACCTATACCTTCGACCAGATCAAGCAATTCGACGCCCAACAGGTGGTGGATACGATCACCACCTTCTTCAACGACCTCTACGAGAGAGTCATCCGTACCGATGGAGATTCGGAGAAGGGGTTCACTACCATGACCAATGTCAAACTCAATGCAGGTGTCGATGCCAACTTCTGGGACAACCGCGTAGGCGTAGGTGTCTTCTCGCGTACGTCGTTCTACGGCGGTCGCGTATATGAGGAGGTCACCCTCGGTGCCGCCTTCCGTCCGGTCAACTGGTTCAACCTCGCTGCCAGCTACTCGTTCGTCAACGGTAACTGGAACTCCGTAGGTGTCGGTCTTAACCTGATGCCGTACGACGGTCTGAGCCTGACGCTGACTACCGACTATATCCCCTTCACCTATGCACACACCGCTGATATGGGAATCAAAGGTACGGACATCCCCGCTCCCTACAAGGTCAAGAGTGTGAACTTCGCTTTCGGTCTGAATATCGTAGTGGGTAGCAATAACAACAAGAAGAAAGACAGCGACAAGGACGGTGTGCCCGACTATCTGGATATGTGTCCGCTCACGCCGAGAGACGCTTCTGTGGATAAACTCGGCTGCCCGCTCGACTCCGACGGCGACGGTGTGCCTGACTACGACGACCGCTGTCCGACTACGCCCGACGAGGCCTACGGTATGATCGACGAGAAGGGTTGTCCTACCGACGAGGACCACGACGGTGTGCCTGACTATCGCGACGAGTGCCCGGGTACACCCGCTGAGGCTGCCGGCTTTGTAGACGAGAAGGGCTGCGCCAGGGATTCCGACGGCGACGGTGTGCCTGACTACAAGGACCACTGCCCCAACACGCCCGCTGAGGCCAAAGGCATGGTAGATGAGAACGGTTGCCCGATCGATAGCGATGCTGACGGCGTGCCTGACTATAAGGACGAATGCCCCGACACCCCGAGAGCCGCCTACGGACTGGTGGACGACAAAGGTTGCCCGATTGATACCGACGGCGACGGTGTGCCCGATTACCTGGACGAGTGTCCCGACACGCCCTCGGAGGCTAAGGGCTACGTAGATGCCAAGGGTTGCCTGCTCGATACCGACAAGGACGGTGTGCCCGACTACCTCGACGAGTGCCCCACCGTGCCCGGCGTCAAGTACAACAAGGGTTGCCCCGAGGTGCAGAAAGAGGTGAAGACCCTGCTCCAGAAGGCTATGTCGGGTATCGAGTTCGAGACCGGTAAGTCGGTTATCAAGAAGCAGAGCTTCTCGATCCTCAACCAGATCGCCGTGACCTTCATCGCCAATCCTACCTATAAGGTGGAGATCCAGGGCCACACGGATAATGTCGGTCAGGCTCAGATGAATATGGAACTCAGTGAGAAGCGTGCACAAGCCGTGCGTAAGTATCTCATCGATGCCGGCGTACCTGCTACCCAACTCACCGCTCACGGCTACGGCGACGAGCGTCCGATTGCGGACAACAGCACCAAAGCCGGTCGCGCTAAGAACCGCCGCGTAGAGTTCAATATCACCTTCGAGGAGATCAGTTACGAGACCGTACTCGACCACGTCGATTCGACGCTGCTCCAGCAACACCTCGACTCCATCCAACCCGTCGAGATGCCTAAGGACACCGTGCCCGTAACCGAGACGAAAGAGGAGACCAAAGAAAACTAATTGTATAACTAAATAGATCAATAATATGGGACGCGCATTTGAATATCGCAAAGCCACAAAACTAAAACGCTGGGGTCATATGGCCCGTACATTTACCAAACTCGGAAAAGAAATCACTATCGCAGCCCGCGAGGGCGGTGCTGATCCGGACGGTAACCCGCGTCTGAGAATGCTCATTCAGCAGTGCAAACGCGAGAATATGCCGAAGGATAACATCGATCGCGCGATCAAGAAAGCTACCGATAAGTCGTCTGAAGGCTACAAGGAGATCAACTACGAAGGCTACGGTCCTCACGGTATCGCCATCTTCGTGGAGACCGCTACGGACAACCATATGCGTACGGTAGCCAATATCCGCTCCTACTTCACCAAGCACGGCGGTACGCTCGGCACACAGGGTTGCCTGCAGTTCCTCTTCGACCGTAAGGCTTGCTTCACCGTTACCATGAAGGACGGTGTCGACCTCGAGGAACTCGAGCTCGAACTCATCGACTTCGGCGTAGAGGAACTCGGCGTAGACGAGGAGGAGAACACGATCGTCATCTACTGCGACTTCGACCAGTACAGCGGTATGCAGAAGTACCTGGAGGAGCACGGCTTTGAGATTCAGTCCTGCGAGTTCGTGCGTATCCCTAACGATACCAAGACCATCTCCGACGAGGAGCGCGAGTCTGTGCAGAAACTCATCGATAAGATCGAGGAAGACGAAGACGTGCAGAATGTCTTCACCAACCTCGCTGATTAAGGTGAAAAGTGAAAGGATGATCATCACTGATTATTTTCAACTAACCGAACGTCAGGCTGAGCAGTTTGCTCAGCTTGATGTTCTCTATCCCGAGTGGAATGAGAAGATCAACCTCATCTCGCGTAAGGATATCGCCAACCTCGAGGAACACCACCTCCTGCATTCGCTTGCTATCGCCAAACTGCTGACCTTTGCTCCGGGCACCACACTTCTGGATGTAGGTACCGGCGGCGGTTTTCCGGGCATCCCCTTGGCGATTCTCTTTCCCGAGTGTAAGTTCCTGCTCATCGACTCAATCGGTAAAAAAGTTCGCGTGGCGGAAGATATCGCCCGCCGGATCGGGCTGACCAACGTGGAGTGCCTGCAGGAGCGGGTAGAGGACGAGAAACGTCAATTCGACTTCGTCATCTCGCGCGCCGTAATGCCGCTGCCCGACTTGGTCAAACTCGTGCGTAAGAATGTGCATCATAAGCACCGCAACGCGATCCCCAACGGACTCATCGTACTCAAAGGCGGCAACCTCGAGGGTGAGATTCATCCCTTCCGCAATATCGCAGAGGTCACTGAGATCAGCCGCTTCTTCCCCACCGACTGGTTCCGCGAGAAACGCATCATCTATCTTCCCTTATAAATCTTAAATTAATCGCCAATCACGGATTGGCCAATTGGTCTTTCCGCACGGGATCGCAGGTGAGGTCCACGCCTAATTTCTTGAAGATACGCCTATCCACCTCTCCAAGCATCACCGTGCTATGTACCTGACAGCCGCGTAACTTAGGCAGCTGTTCCAGGGCTCGACGGCAGTTATCATCGTGCTGCGACAGTACACTCAGCGCTACGATCACCTCATCGGTGTGCAGGCGCGGGTTCTTGGCGCCCAGGCAATGTACCTTGGTGTGCTGAATCGGCTCGATCATCTCCTGCGGAATGAGTTTCAGCCCGTGGTCGATACCCGCCAGATGCTTCGTCACATTCAGTATCAGCGCGGCGCTGCAGCCCAACAGGTCTCCGCTGTTGGCGGCTACGATCGTGCCATCCGCCAATTCAATCGCCGAAGCCGTGTGACCGGTCTGTTGCTTTCTCAGGTGTGCCGCTACGGTCGTCTTGCGCATCGTGGTGTCAATCTTCAGATGCCGCATTAGACGCAGGATCTTATTGGCCTCCTGCTCGTCGCAGAGACCGTCCGCCAGACGGTTGAGCGCCGTATAGTAACGACGGATAATCTCGTCCTTGGAGGCCTCGGCGCATACCTCGTCGTCTATGATACAGCTGGCGACCATATTAACCCCCATATCCGTAGGAGACTTATACGGATTCTCGCCGTAGATACCTTCAAACAGGGCATTCAGCACGGGGAAGATCTCGATGTCGCGGTTGTAGTTGACCGCTACCTTACCGTACGCCTGCAGGTGGAAGGGGTCAATCATATTGACATCATTGATATCGGCCGTAGCTGCTTCGTAGGCCATATTAATCGGGTGCTGCAAGGGCAGATCCCACACAGGGAAGGTCTCAAACTTGGCATACCCGGCTCTGATTCCGCGTTTGTTCTCCTGATACAGCTGACTCAGGCATACCGCCATCTTACCGCTACCGGGACCCGGAGCCGTTACCACCACCAGCGGACGCTCGGTCTCTACATAGTCGTTGCGACCGAAGCCCTCGTCGGAGTCGATGAGCGCGACATTATCCGGATAACCGTCTATCGTATAGTGTATCCATGTGCGGATTCCGATTCGTCCGAGACGCTCGCGATAGAGGGTCGCACTCTTCTGTCCGTTGTAATGGGTGATGACGACACCCGCTACCCGGAAGTTCCTACTGAGGAACTCCTCTCTCAGTCGCAGCACGTCCTCATCGTAGGTGATACCTAAGTCTTGGCGTATCTTGTTGCGCTCGATATCCAGCGCCGAGATGACAATGATGATCTCCAGCTGGTCGCGTAGGTTGCCAAGCATATGCAACTTACTGTCCGGCTTGAAGCCCGGCAGGATACGACTCGCGTGGTGGTCGTCGAAGAGCTTGCCTCCCATTTCAAGGTACAGTTTGTTGCCAAACCTACCGATCCGTTCCCGGATACGCTGCGACTGTATCTCGATATACAGGTCGTTCGAAAATCCTAACTTACGCTCATTCATTGCAATTATCGTACGGCTTTAGCCGAAATATCAATTATCAATTTTCAAATAATCGTTCCGTAAGGATAAGAATTGTCAATTATCTTTGTCCAAACGATCGCATCTCCCTCCAGCGTCCAGTTTTTTAGCGGCGAAGAGGGTAGGTAGTCGTGGCTGCGGAACAGTTCGCTGCACGCCTTGTTGTGCATACCAATTACAGCATAGATGACCCTTAGCTGCAGAAACCCAAAGGCATACTTCTCCATTTCCTCGAGCGCCTCACCGGCTATCCCCTTGCCGCGGTTCGCGGGTTCGATATACAGCCCTATGGCGGCTCTGCGGTTGCGCGGGTCGAGGTCAAACAGATCGGCGCAGCCCACGCATGCCTTGTCCTCTGTCTCAATGATCAGCCTCAACTGCCCGTCGCGGTAGATATCGCCGGTCGAACTCGCGATATAGTCCCTCAGGTCCTTCTGCGACAGCGGGTTATGGGTGCTGCCCTCCGACCACGACGCTGCATCGTTCTCCCACTGGTAGAGAAACGGCAAATCCTGAGGTTCTATTTTGCGCAAACGTATCATCCTAACAGTCGGTCTAAGAAACTGCGTTTCTTGGGAGGCTGTTCGCCTCCTCGCGGTACGGGACGGAGACTCTGACCCGTGTGGATCATCTGATAGATGACGCCCCAGTCAGGCAGACCGCCTAAGTTGCGGTCGTCGATAAAGAGGTCAGCGGTCAGTTTCCGCGCGGTCATACCGTCCTCTACGGGTTCGTCCGGGAAGTTGGTGTTGACAGCATAGAAATCCAAGCCCTTGTCGTGGCAGTACTTGACGGCATCATCCAGCAATTTCCCCTCGCGGCAAGACCACAAGATCAGCAAGTGGTGATCCTCCTGCTGCAACTTCTTCAAACTCTCTATCGCAAACGGTATCGGCTTACCTATCTCCGGATAAGCGTGCGTCACGATCGTTCCATCAAAATCTACTGCTATCGTCATATCGTTAATAGGTTTCCTGATTATCGTCTTTGGGTTCCAACTCCAGGTAGATCTTCTTCTCCGTAGGCTTGGTGAAATACCAGGCTACCGCTCCTATTCCGGCGCACCAAAGCATCGACATATATCCGCCGGTTACGTAATAGGCTTCGATGCCGAGCAGCATACTGCTGCTGACGAGCAGGATCCTGATTGCAGCATATTTTTGGTACTTCTTATATTTCTCTTCCTCATCTTCAATCTTGCTCAGCTTGCGGCAGATACGGTTGAATCCGTACAATCCGATCGGCACCAAAAAGACGCTGCATATCACGATATATTGCAGTATCTTGCCGCCCTCTGACTGCGGATCGATGGCATTCATTCTGCCTGTCGTCAGCATCCAATACAGCAAGGCTCCGAACCCTACCGCTGCTGCCAACATACCGTAGTAAAACCAATTCAAATAGCGTACAATCTTTCGTTCCATTGTATATCAATTATCAATTGTCAATTATCAACTCTTATAGGGTGTTCTGTTTATGATCGACCGTCCGAGTGTCACCTCGTCGGTATATTCCAACTCATTGCCGACCGCTACGCCTCTGGCCAGTTGGGTGACCTTGACGCCGGAGGGCTCGAGACGGCGGTAGATATAGAAATTGGTGGTGTCGCCTTCCATCGTGGTCGGCAGTGCCAGTATCACCTCCGTCACTTCGCCGCTTGCCACGCGCTCTATGAGGCTGTCTATCTCCAAGTCGCGCGGCCCGATGCCTTCTATCGGCGAGATGATGCCGCCTAATACGTGGTATAGACCGTTGTATTGACCCGTGTTTTCGATGGTCAGTACGTCCCGCACGTTCTCCACAACGCACACGAGCGACTTATCGCGGCTCGTGGAACTGCATATCGGACAGAGCTCCGTGTCGGATATCGTGTGACAGACGCGGCAGTAGTGCGCTTCCTTCTTTAGACGCGCAATGGAGGAGGTGAACTGTTCCACCTCCTCCTCGCTGCGTTTGAGCATTCCTAAGGCCATCCTCAGTGCGGACTTCTTTCCTACACCCGGCAGGGATGCAAAAGCACTCACCGCATCGGATAATAATATGCTTGGGTAATCCAATGTCATCTGCGTACGGGTCCGCCTCCTCCGCGGGAACCTCCACCACCGCCTCCGCGGGGTGCACTGCCGCCGCCGTACGAACCGGTGCTACGTGTACTCGACGGACTCGATGTCGTGCGTGAGGGCGAGTAAGTACTCGTGCTGCGCGAGGTCGAGGTGCTCGTGGTGGAGCGGGGTGTCGTACTCGTGGTCGAATGCGTCGTAGTGCTCTGCGAGGGTGTATAAGAGCGAGCGGGTGTCGAACTCGTTACCGTTCGGCTGCTGCTCGTGCTCGTCGTCGTCCGTGTACCGGTAGCGGCGGGTGTACGCGAAGCAGAGGTACTCGTACTGCGTGTGCTTGTGGTAGCGGTTGTAGCCGTCGTTCCGCGGGTGCTCGTTGTAGCGGTCGTTCCGCGCGTTGCCGTCGTTGTGCCGGTGCTGCGGGTGGTTCCTTGAGCGGGCACGGAGCGTTGGTAACTGCTGCCGAAGGTGTTGCTCGATGTGCGGGCTGCGTGGGTCGCGCTTGTCGTGCGAGCACTCGAGGCACGGGCCGCTGTCGTGCGGTTTGAGGTGATCTGACGCGCGTTGGTCATACCCGTGTTGCGAGCCGAGAAACTGCGCTCGGGTCTGCCTGACGCCATATCACGTCGGCTGGCTCCGCCCGTAGCGGCTACGTGACGCAACTGCTCTCCTTGAGGACGGGGTGTGTGACCGTAGTGGTACGTGCAGCGGGGATGCTCGTGGTGATAGACGTGGATATGATGGCAGTAGGTGTGATACGCCCAGGGAGCCCAACCGTAATGCCAGTATCCGGGCCAGTAATCCCAGTACCAGGGCGATACCCAGCAAACCCAGGCACTTGCCCAAAACCAGTCATAGATCACGGGACGGTAGATATACACCGGCTCGATGATGTAGTTCTCGCCGTACAACCACGCATCGCCTACTATCTGTACGCTCACTTGCGCCGTAGCTGCATCTTTCTCTACCAATATGGATGCTACGTCCTGATAGATATCCTTAGCCAACACGGCTTGGATGATAATCAGGTGACTTCCGTTGCTCTCTATCTCCACGACACGCAGATAATCCACGATCCCGTCGCCGTTCAAATCGAGGTTGGAGATATGACGATCTTCCGAGTTCAACTGCTGTTCAAACTCCTCCAGGTTACTTACTTCGCCAAACAACGTGGCGACTGCACGCAGATCCAGGTTCTCGCTGATGTCCGAACCCGTGGACGATACGGTTACTGTCTCGTCCGCACGAGCCATCCAACTGCTCATCGTGAGCATCAGGGCCATCAATAAATAACGGGCGGTTTTCATAACTGTAAAATTTTAAATGTTAATGTTTCAATCTAAAATCTAAAATCTTAAATTTTAAATCTTAAATCAATTATACCAATTGTAAGTTGTGTTTCATTTTCTCCTTCTTCGTACGCATGTAACGCACGTTGTATTCATTAGGAGCAATCTCTATCGGTATATTTTCTACAATTTCTATGCCAAAACTCTCCAAGCCCACTCTTTTCACGGGATTATTGGTCATCAGCCTCAGCTTCTTAGCCCCCATTTCGCACAGTATCTGCGCCCCTACGCCGTAGTCGCGTTCATCCGGACGGAAGCCCAAATGTATGTTGGCCTCTACCGTGTCATCCCCTTGTTCCTGCAGCTTATAGGCGCGAATCTTGTTCATCAGTCCGATGCCTCGTCCCTCCTGATTCATATAGACGAGGATGCCTTTTCCCTCTTTCTCGATCATCTGCATCGCCTTGTGCAGCTGTTCGCCGCATTCGCAGCGCAGCGAACCGAATATATCGCCCGTAGCGCACGACGAGTGTACGCGGCAGAGCACCGCCTCGTCCTCTTTCCACTCACCTTTGACCAGCGCGATGTGCTCCAAGCCCGTTGCCATATCCCTGAACGGCGTCAACTTAAACGAACCGTACATCGTCGGCAATAGCACGGTTTCGCCCTTCTCGATGAACGTGGACTGCGGCTTAATATCATTCAGCGCGTCAGCGCGGCTCATTCCATCATTGAGCGGCTGTGCCGCGCTCATTCTCAGTTTATAGGCAATCAGGTCCTTGATCGACACCAGTTTAAGCCCGTTCTCCTTCGCTACTTTCTCCAGTTGCGGCAAACGGGCCATCGTGCCATCTTCGTTCATGATCTCGATGAGCGCTGCTGCGGGCCTGAGTCCTGCCAATCGGCAGAGGTCGATACTCGCCTCTGTGTGTCCTGCCCGTTGCAGTACGCCGCGCGATTTGGCATACAGCGGATTGATATGCCCGGGTCGTCCGAAGGTCTCGGGACGCGACGTCGGGTCAGCCAACGCCTGTATCGTAGCCGCACGGTCGTGTGCACTCACGCCCGTCGTGCATCCTTCTAACTTATCGACCGTCACCGTAAACGGTGTGCCTAACATACTCGTGTTGGTATTCACCTGATGCATCAACCCCAATTCGGCACATCTCTCCTCCGGCAGCGGGGCACACAGCACACCGCGACCGTTCTTGAGCATGAAATTCACCTTCTCTGGCGTGATCTTCTCCGCCGCAATGATGAAATCACCCTCGTTCTCACGATCCTCGTCGTCTACTACGATGACAAACTTGCCTTCCTTAAAATCCTTAATAGCTTCTTCTATCGTATCCATTTTTTCAGTGGTATTCGTTTTGTTATACAAAAAACGTGCAAAGATACAATATTTTTTTCATATATGCAAATAAAAACACATTTCCTGCAATAATTCTTTGAATTTATTTGCATATGTCCGAAAAAAATTGTAATTTTGCGGGCTATTTTATGAAGTATAGTGTTTTAAATGGTACAAATGCAGAATTTTGCACTCATTGGAGCAGCCGGATATATTGCTCCGCGACATATCAAAGCTATTGCAGATACAGGCAATAATCTGATGGTAGCCTACGACAAGTTTGACAGCGTCGGACGGTTGGATTCGTCGTTCCCGGATTGTTCGTTCTTTACGGAGAACGAGCAGTTCGATCGCTTCTGCTCCAAGCAGATGCGCACCGCCAATCCGCTTCATTGGCTCTCCATATGCACGCCTAACTACACCCACGATGCCTTTATCCGCTACGGCCTGCGTCTCGGTACGAACGTCATATGCGAGAAGCCGCTGGTGCTGAACCCGTATAATATAGACAACCTCGTCGAACTTGAGCAGGAGACCGGTCGTCAGGCCTACACGATCCTGCAACTGCGTCTCCACGAGTCGATCGTTGCGCTCAAGAAGCGCGTGGAGGAGGGACCCAAGGACAAGATCTACGATGTCGATCTTACTTACATCACCTCGCGCGGCAAGTGGTACTACTCGTCTTGGAAGGGCGATGTGCATAAGTCGGGTGGAGTAGCGACGAATATCGGCGTCCACTTCTACGACATGCTCCAGTGGATCTTCGGTCCGGTCGAGAAGAATATCGTTCACGTCATGTCGTTCGACCGCGTAGCCGGTTACCTCGAGCTGAAGCGTGCTCGCGTGCGCTATTTCCTCTCGATCAACGCCGAGTGCCTGCCTGCCAATGCCGTGCAGGGCGAGAAGAAAACCTATCGCACGCTCTCCATCGACGGCGATGAGTTTGAGTTCTCGCAGGGCTTTACCGAGCTGCACACCGAGTCTTACCGCCGCATCCTCGCGGGCGAGGGCTTCCGTATCTCGGAGGCACGACCCTGTATCGAGATCGTGAGCGATATCCGTCACGCGGAGCCGATCGGCCTCACGGGTGATTACCACCCCTTGGCCAAACTGCCCCTGGCAAAGCATCCCTTCGGCTGGGACGAGAAACGATAAATTGACCATTTTATCATTTACCATTTGATCATTTATTTAGTCATTGAGTCATTTGATGAAACGAATAAAACAAATATTGCTTCTTGCGATAGTGAGCCTCTCCTTGGCTTCGTGTGTCACGAGCAGAAAGGTGAACCTGTTGCAGGAGCCGACCAAGAATAACAAGATTCCTTCGTACGATACCACACGTACCTACGAGGACTACCTGATTCGTATAGGCGATCGATTGTATATCTACGTCTATTCGGTGGACGAAAATGTCGCCAAACTCTTTAACTCGATGGGAACGAGCGGAGGAACCTCGGCGGCCCAAATGCGTCAGCAGATGTCGCAGGGCGGCAACGGAACCTCTTCCTACGAACTCTATTCCTACCTCGTCCTCGAGGACGGAAACATCGACTTCCCGCTCATCGGTAAGATCCCTGTTCGCGGTCTCACCACCCGTCAGGTCAAACTGGAGCTGGAGAAGGAACTCTCCACTTACATCAAGGACTACGGCGACTACAACATGGTCTCTTGCGAGGTCAATGTCGTACAGCGCACCTACAGCCTTATTACCAACACCGCCGGTAGCGGTAATTTCCCGATTCGCAAGGAGAAACTGACCATCTACGAAGCCCTCGCGCAAGCCGGCGGCCTCGGCGATTGGTCCGACCGCTCCAAGGTTCGCATCATCCGTGAGATAGAGGGCGAAACCAAAGTCATCCAATTCGATGTCCGCAGTAAGGACATCATCAACTCTGAGTTCTACTACATCGAACCCAACGATGTCATCTATGTACAGCACCTGCGCGGTAAGTCATTCGGCGTATCGAATGCCGCCACAACGGTCGGTATCGTAGCATCTTTCCTGTCAGTCGGCACCTTCGTATATGCCCTGACGATGCGTATTATTAAGGCTTCTTCTAATTCGAGCAGCAATGGTAAATAGACGTTTCCTTTTCCTTACGCCGGTGCTCATCGCACTCATGTTCGCCTTGACCGGTTGCTATAGCCACAAGGCTGTCGGCCTGCTGCAGGAGCGCAAGAACCTTCCGCAATACGACTCTGCCGCCTACGTACCCTACCGCCTGCAGGTCAACGACGAGATCATCTACCGCGTCATTACGATGGATGAGACTCTCGCCAAAACCATCTTGGCCAATAACAACAACAGCGGCAATACCCAATACGCCAACTCCTACCGTATCTACTCCGATGGAACGGTCGATCTGCCCTTCATGGATCCGATTCGCCTTGAGGGACTGACCGAACTGGAGGCACAAGATACAGTCCGCAAATACATGCGCGAACTCATTCCGGATGCCGATGTCAAACTCGCGATGTACAATAAGAACTTCACCGTCCTCGGTGATATCTCCTCGGGTGTACGTTATATATATAAGGATCGAATGACGATCTTCCAGGCCTTAGCCATGACGGGCGATTTGATGAACTCCGGCGACCGCCGTCACGTGCGCATCATCCGTCCCCACGGCAACGACGCACCCGAAGTGCTCGAGTTCGATATCCGTACCAACACCCTGATTAACTCGCAATACTATTATATCTATCCCAACGACCTGATCTACGTCAGTCGTGAACCGGCTTCGTTCTTCAAGCAGGAGTCCTTCTTTGCTGCCTGGGGCTTACTCGTCAGCACACTTAACCTCCTCATCACCGTCTTGAACTACCTGCCCGACGTGAATTTTTAAATAGAACAATAAATTGTCAAATCGTAAATCATAATGTCCAACCCTTATAACAACCCCTATCAGGATCCGTACTCCAATCCCTATCAGAGTCCGTATCATTCGCCTTACCAGAACCCGTATCAGTCTCCTTATCAGTCTCCCTACCAGTCGCCGTACCAGAATCCCTATCAGGCGCAGCCGGCTAAGGACGACGACGAGGACAGCGGCGCGTTTGGCAACTTCAATGTCATGGAGTGGTTGCTCCGCGTAGTCCACTACTGGTATCTGTTTGTCATCGGACTCATCATCGCGCTCGGTTTTGCGTACCTCAAGAACCGCAAGTGGATCCCCCAGAAGATGTCGTCGTGCTCGCTTATCATTAAGGAGTCATCGCCTTACGGCAGCCAGCAGGCTATCCTGATGCAGGGCTTCGGTGTGGGACAAGGTTATTCCAATATCAATAACCAGATGATCATGCTCGGCTCCTACGACCTCATTGGTCGAGTAGTCGATTCGCTGCCGATCCTCAATGTGGATTATATCACCCAGGGACGTTTCAAGACGCGTCACCTCTATCGCCAGACACCCGTCGTGGTCGAATACGAACATATTGCCGACAATGCCTATTCGGTTCTCTTCAAGTGCATCTTCGAGGAGGATGGCTCGCTCACGATTCGTTTAGCCGACGAGGATAACCCCTTTGAGGTGCATACCCACTACGGCGAATTGCTCGAGACACCCTTCTTCACCGCGACCTTCTGGCCTACCGAAAATATGGTTCGTTCCGGACATATCTTCTTCTGCTTCCGCTCGCGGGGCAGCCTTATCGATGAGTTCCTCAGCCGTCTGACCCTTAACTTCGTTACCGAAGGAAGTACCGTTCTCAGGCTCTCCCTTGTAGGCGAAGTGCCGCAACGCGACTGCGAATTCCTCGACAAACTGCAGGATATCTACCTTCTTCAGAACCTCGAGCGCAAGAATCAGGTTGCAGAGAACTCCATTCGCTTCATCGACTCCCAGTTGGAGGTACTGCAGGGCAACCTCTCCCTCTCCGAGGGCGCGATGACCGAATTCCGTCAGGAGAACAAATTCGCCGATGTATCCTCCTACGCAGGCCAACTCATCGGACAGATGACCGCCTACGACCAGGAGCATATGCAACTCCGACTCAAGGAAACCTACCTCGATTACCTCGACCACTACCTCCACCAGCAGATCGAGCAGGGAGCGGTCGTAGCACCGGCTTCGTTGGGTATATCGGATCCGATGCTTATGCAGTTCGTCGGACAACTCAACGATCTCCAAATCCAGCGCTCCGAACTCAGTGAGAAGAACGTCTATTATGCCAAGTATACCTCCGACATCGAGCGTGTCAAGGAAGGACTCAAAGAGGTCATCAAGACAATGCGCGCTTCGCTCGAGATCGAGAAGAAAGACCTGAAGAAACGCTATGCACAAGTGGAGGCAGAGATGAAGAAACTGCCGGAGAAAGAACTTGAGATGGTTGCCATCGAGCGCAACTACCGTATCGACGATAACTACTACACCTTCTTCCTCCAGAAGCGTGCCGAGGCCGAGATCCAGAAGGCCAGCAATACCCCCGATAACGAAATCATGGACCGCTCGCGTACGTCTATAACGACCAACGCCAACGCCAAGAAGAAGACGACAACCACCTATTGCGCCTTTGGTCTCCTCATTCCGCTCATCCTCATTGTCCTCTCCGAACTGCTCAACGATAAGATCCGTACCCCGCGTGAGGCCAACCAGGTCAGCGACTTCCGACTCATCGGTTCGCTCCGCCACGCTAAGAAGCAGAATCCCGTCCTCGTCAAGGCTAATCCGCGATCGCGATACGCCGAGATGCTGCGTGCGATACGTACGCGCGTCGAGTTCATCTGTCAGCGTAAGACGGGCATATCAATCTGCGTCACCTCTACCGAATCCGGTGACGGTAAGACTTTCCTCTGTACCAACCTCGCGGCCCTATACGGCATGACGGGCAAGAAGTGCCTGCTCATAGACTTGGACGTCCGTAAACCCAATATCCACGAGAAATTGGGTCTCGATTCCCACAAGGGTATCACCAACTACCTCATCGACGAGGCTACGCTCGACGAAATCATTGTCCGCGATGATCGCTTCGACTTCGACCTTATCTGCGCCGGTACCGTGCCGCCGAATCCGGGCGAACTGATTCACTCCGACAAACTCTCCGAACTCCTCGAGAAGATGCGCGGCATGTACGACTTCATCGTCATCGATACCTCGCCTGTAGGGCAGGTTCCCGATGCATATGCTATCATCGAGCAGACCGATACGACCCTCTATATCATCCGCTGTCTGCAGACCAGCAAATCGATGTGTCGTCAGACCCTCGAGCAACTCTCCATCGACCATAAGGAGAAGATCCACCTCATCCTCTCCGACGTGCCCACCGAAGGCTTCCATCGTGGTTATAACTACGGCTATGCGTACGGCTACGGCTCCCGTACCGGCTACGGCTACGGTAAGGGCTACGGCTACGGATATGGCTACGGTTACGGATATGGCTACGGCTACGGCGGCGACAAGAACAACTGGCGATATAAATATGGCCAGTACTACGGACGCCTGTTCCGTAAGGAAGAGAAAAAGAATCACAATTATTATCTCGACGACGACGAATAGTCTATCCGCCCGACGAGCCTGTCATAACGGCTGCCCGTCGGATGATAATAGACCGACACGCTATAGACGTTTTCCGTCTCCCAGTACGACCCTTCTGTCCGTAGGAGGGTCGCGCTTTTTTCTCCTTTCGGCTTGAACCAGTATTGGTAGTCGTATCCGCCTTGCTTCACCAGAGTGGAGTAGTAGTAGCACTTCTGCTCCGTGTCGTAGTTCATCCGATTGAAGTTCGTCATCCTATTCTGAAACAGATCACCGCCTACATACACGCTGCCGTCAAAGAACGGATCCGGCATCGTCAGCGTCCAGTATACGCGCATATATTCCGACTCCGTGTCGTCTTCATCCGTGCGCTCCGCATTGACTAAGAACTGTCCGTTCACGTCGTTCTCAAACGTATACTGATGACCGGGCTTCTGGTCGCGAAATAGTATCGCGTGATACATCCCCTCGTCGTAGATGACGCGGTCTACATTGTATCCTGTGAAATATACCGAGTAGATATCCATATGCCGGTACTCGTTGCCGGCCTCGAAGATGAGCTCGCGCGTGTTGATATACCGTAACCTGTTGCCTTCTACAAAGGTCGGCCTTGTCAGCCTTACCTCGTTGTCCGTCCTGCCGTTCTGCTGCACCGTGAGCGTGATCTCGTCGGGCGTGTGCATATTCAGCCTTCCCGTCCTGATATCAACATCCGCCTGCTGGTAACGGCCGTTTGTCTCAATGTCGGTATTCGTCCTGATATGCATGTCGATGCCCGCTAAGTTCTCCGTCACCTGAAACACCACTTGCGCTACGCGGTTCTCCGGCCTGCCGTCCTCGTAGATGAGCAGAACATAATTGCCCGACACCTTTAGTCGCATATCCTCGTTCGGAAAACGAAAACGGTAGTGCGTATATTCCTGCTGCGTATTGACAGACATCTCGTAGTCGGTAATATCTTGCGTCGTGAATCCGTCTACGTACTCGAAACTGCTCAGCGCACTCTCTCTCTTGTCGCTGTTGAGGTGCAATACGGTGTACGTATAGCGGCGAGTGTCGTGACTCAGGCAGTCAAACGATACCTCCAACGTGTTCCTCGGCTCGCTGCCGTCCAGCAGTCCCTCATCCGGTAACACCAGATACGGACGCACCAATCGTCCGTCCGACTCTTCATATTGTACGCGCAAGGTCTTTACCTCGTCCTTCAGAATGCACGTCTCGTACGCCTCTCCTGCCGACACGATCTGCACCGACATCAGCGCCATTAGCAGCCTTATTTTGCCTCTTTTTGCCATATCAGTCTGCAAAATTACAAAAAATATGCCATATATGCAAAAAAAATGCAAAAAAATTTGGTTATATCAAAAAAAAGCAGTACCTTTGCACCCGCTTTTGCGAAAAACTCCGGATAGAGGCCTTTTACTACCTCCATTCTGGGGTCCCCAAAAGCTCAGAATGAGGTTTTGGGGAGAGCGGAGGCCCGAGTCGCCTGTCGATTTAGCGCAGCGGTATCGACCATTGCGATCTCGGAGCCGAACGCGATTGCCACTTTGGCTCAGTTGGTAGAGCAACGCATTCGTAATGCGTAGGTCCCCGGTTCGAGTCCGGGAAGTGGCTCCAGAGAGAGAAAACGATCATTCGTCTTCTCTCTTTCTTTTTTATCTCAATACCTTTCTCCGACTTCTTCGAACCATTTCCGAGGAATTCTCGATCCAATCTCGAGACTTTTACAGGGTTTTTACAGGGTTTTTACGAGGTTTTACCGAGACTTTTACGGACCGTTTCCGAATCAATCCTAGACCTTTCCCGAGTCAATCTCGATCCAATCACGAGTCAATCTCGAGATTTTAGCCTCGCGCGCGTACACACGCACGTTCCTTTTTAATAATATAATATATAAGGGCATTTTTAGGCTATTCGGACTTCATGGCCTAAAAAGGGCTGCTTTTATCCGATTTCGGCTTAAAATACCCCTATTTTGCAATCTCTACATTACAAAATAGCCAAAAATGAGGGTTTTTTGCATTTTTTTTACAATAATATTTGGTCATGTCGCAGAAAAGCTATATCTTTGCACCCGCTTTTGAGAGAGAAAGAGTGATTTCCTCGATTTTCCGCCTGAAGAGGTGCTTAAAATATAGACCGCCGGTTAGTTCCGGAGCTCTATTTTTTTTCGCCCCTTGTGGAAACGAAAGCGAAACAAAAAAATGATGATCTTTGAAACATTGATACAATAGATGTAGTACAAGAACTGAGAGATTGATTCGCGACGCAAGTCGAGATGAAATCCTCAAAATGGGAAATATGTTCCCGTCAAATGTACACTCAATAGATTAAGCGTTCTGAGCTACGATAAAAATTATTTACAACGAAGAGTTTGATCCTGGCTCAGGATGAACGCTAGCGACAG
>CAMJDT010000036.1 GCA_946404495.1 uncultured Bacteroidales bacterium | reverse complement strand
GGTGAAGGGGACCCCAAAAATCAGCAGATTTTTCGGGGAAGCCCCGATGAAAGGATAGAAGGTGAAGGGGACCCCAAAAATCAGCAGATTTTTCGGGGAAGCCCCGATGAAAGGAATTTGGATGGGAAGCGGATTGCGTTGTGGCCGAGTCACGGGGCGTTTATGCGTCCGGACAGCGTGTGGCATTGGCAGCGGGCACGGATGTGGGGCATCGTAGAGGACCTCTATACGACGCATTACGCCGAGGCGGTAACGCGCATGCTGGAGAGCGCGGGTGCGGAGGTTCTATGGCCTCGTCCGCGATTGGGCGTGGACAGCGCCGCGACGGAGATCGGCGAGAGCGGTCTCGAGCGCTGGATGGAGGCGGCACGTTACTGGCTACAGAAGCAGCACTACCCCACCTGGATTTGGGACACCTGGCGCTATCAGCCCCGAGCCGAAGATCCCGACCACTATAAGGACGATCTGCGCTGTCACGGCAACTGGGTCAACTACCTCAACGACAGCGTCTGTCATCTGGATATGGCCTTGGCATTGCACAGCGACGGACTGGATCTGCCGGGCGACAGCACGCTGATGGGAACGCTCTGTCTCTACACCGACTGGAACGACAGGAAAGAGACGCAGCTCAGCGACGGCCGCAGCCGGATGGAGTGCCGCTACCTGGGCGACTATGTACAGACGCAAGTGGTGGAAGACATGCGGAGGACGATGTGCCCGAACTGGCCTCGGCGCGAATTGAGACAGGCTAATTACTGCGAGACACGCGTGCCCGACATACCCGTCGTGATATTGGAGATACTGAGTCACAAGAGCCGTGCCGACATGGAGTACGGACTGGATCCGAAGGCGCAGTTCATCATCTCGCGTGCGATATACAAAGGTGTGCTGCGTTACCTGACGGAGGGACAAGGCATCGTTCAACCGTTGCCCGTACGGGCGGTACGCGTGGAGCAAGACGAGGACTGCTGGAAACTAAGTTGGCAAGCGACGGAAGATCAGCTCGAGCCGACCGCCGTGCCCGAACGATATACTGTGCAAATCCGAGAGAACGAGGGCGAATGGCGCGATACGACCGTCTATGCCGAAAGTATGAACCTCAGTATCAAGGCCGACGTACAATACGACTTCCGCATCGAGGCCATCAATGCCGGCGGACGGAGTTTTCCCTCGGAGATCGTGTCGGCCTACAGGCCCAACGACAGCGCCTATGCGCAGGTACTGATCGTCAACGCCTTCCGCGAGGTGCGCGGTCCGAGGTGGTTCATCGACAGCACCTACGCCGGTATCGTGCCCGGAAGTTACCCCGTTGCTGACAGCGTGGACTACGCCTATCTGGGCGAACAGATGGAGTTCAGGAAGAATGCTCAGTGGGTGGACGATGATAACTGCGGCTACGGCATGTGCTACTCCGACTACTTAGGGCAGGCTGTCATCGGCAACACGCACGACTACCCCGTGCAGCACGGACGAGTGCTCCGAAAGATGAAAATAGGATACGTGTCATGCTCGACGGACTGCGATGCGGACAGCGTACGCATTGAGCAATATCCGATCGTGGACTATGTCGCCGGACGAGATACCGTAATGGCGAACGGCGAATGGCAGACGGCGATACGTAGATACGTGGAGCGCGGCGGAAGACTGTTAGCGTCGGGTGCGTATATCGGCGATAAGAACATCGTTGCAGCCCGTAAGGCCTGCACCAACGGAAAGGTACGGCAGGACGGAGAGGTGTACCGCTTTGACATCAAGCCCAACGAGAAAAGAATGTGCGCCGAGAACGCTACGGCCTTCAAGCCCTATCAGGGCGGACGCATCACCGCGCGCTATACCGACACCAACCTCGGTGCCTGCATCGAGTGGGAGGACCGCGCGATCGTGTGGGGCATCCCCTTAGAGAGTATAGAAGCCTTTGAGAAGATCTATCGCCAGGCGATACAATCGTTGATAGAAGACAATAAGTGATATGAAGAAAAAGAATTTACCCCTACTGACCAATATCGAGATCACCGACGTGGCGGCGGAAGGCAAGGCGCTCTGTAGAATACAGACCGCTAACGCTGACGGAGAACAGAAGACAGACATGGTATGCTTTGTGCCGTACTGCGTGCCGGGCGACATCGTCGATCTGCAGGTGACGAAGAAGAAGCACTCGTTTATGGAGGCACGCGTGGCACGTGTGGTGAAGCCTTCGGAGAAGCGCTGCGAGGCGGTGTGCAAGCACTACGGCGTGTGCGGCGGCTGCAAATGGCAGATACTGCCCTACGCAGAACAGCTCAGATGGAAGCAGCAACAGGTGGAGGACAACCTGCGAAGAATCGGACACGTAGCGCTGCCGGAGATCACGCCGATATTAGGCAGCAAGGAGATCTACGAATACCGCAATAAGCTGGAGTTCACCTTCGCCGACCATCAGTGGTTGACCACGGAAGAGATGAAAGCCGGCGTGCCCTTTACTCCGGGACTGGGATTCCATATACCGAACTGCTTCGATAAGGTGCTGCATATCGACACCTGTCACCTGATGCCCGAAGTGAACAACCGCATCCGGCAGCTCATCTACGAGAAAGCGCAACAGCTCGGGCTCACCTTCTACAACGAACGCACGCACGTGGGCGATATGCGCAACCTCATCCTCCGCTCCAACCATAAGGGCGAACTGATGCTCGTAGTGGTCTTCGGCGCTCCCGTGAATGCACAGGGCGAGGAGTTGCTACGTGCGATCCATCAGGCCTTCCCTGAGATCGTGAGCCTGATGTATGTGGTCAACGAGAAGATGAACGATACGATAGGCGACCTCGACGTGCGCGTATATGCGGGTCAGGACCACCTGATGGAGGAGATGGAGGGACTGCAGTTTAAGGTAGGTCCCAAGTCGTTCTATCAGACCAATACCAGGCAGGCGTACGAACTATATAAGGTAGCGCGCAGCTTTGCCGAACTGACCGGCTCGGAGACCGTCTATGACCTCTATACCGGAACGGGTACGATTGCCAATTTCGTAGCCAAAGGGGCCAAGAAGGTAGTCGGTATCGAGTACGTGCCGGAGGCCATCGAGGACGCCAAGGTGAATGCCGAGTTGAACGGATTGAGCCATAAGACGGAGTTCTATGCCGGCGACATGAAGGATATATTGACGGAGGACTTCATCCGCGCGCACGGCAGACCCGATGTCATCATCACCGACCCGCCCCGCGCCGGCATGCATGAGGACGTCATCAAGGTCATCCTCGCCGCACGGCCGCAGCGTATCGTATATGTCAGCTGCAACCCCGCGACGCAAGCACGCGACCTGAACCTACTGGACGAATTGTACAGCGTGGAGAAGGTGCAACCGGTGGATATGTTTCCGCATACACAACACGTAGAGAACGTAGTAGCACTACGTTTTCGACATTGAAGATTGAAAATTTAAGATTTAAGATTTTTGTACCATGAAAACATTACTGATATTTTTGGCCACACTATGCTGGTGGGTGGAGTTTACGGATAAGGAGGGCAGTACGGAGATTTGCCTGAGTGACAGAGCCTTGGCGCAACGTGCGCAGTGGAATATACCGATCGACTCGCTGGACTACGAGGTGAGTCCCGCCTACCTGGACAGCCTCCGCGCCACAGGGCTGCAGGTGATGCACGTGAGCCGCTGGATGAACGGCGCTACCGTTACCGGCACGCTGCAGCAGATTGAGAGCATCGAAGGTAAGCCGTATATAGCGGCTATCGAGCAGACGAGGGATAACACGTCGGGCAGTTGGTGGAGTCCCGAACGTTGGCGGAGGTTGCAACAGGCCACAGATGCCGATCCTATCGTGATACCACAGACCTACGATCAGTTGGCACTCTACAACCTGATTCCTCTGCACCGGCTGCATTACAACGGTCAGGGAATAATGATGAGCGTGTGCGACGGCGGATTCTACCGCGTCAACACCCTCTCGTGCTTCGACTCGGTGAGGAGCCGTATCTTAGGCGTATACGATTTCACGGACGATGCCGGCGGTATCTACACCAGCTCCGACGGCGATCACGGCACCGACTGCTTCTCGCTCATTGCGGGTCTGCAAGAGGGATACAAGGGTGCCGCGACGGGTGCGTCGTACTACCTGATGCGCTCGGAGGAAGCCAATACGGAGTCGCCCAAGGAGATGGACAACTGGGTAGCGGCTGTGGAGAAATGCGACAGCCTGGGCGTGAACGTCATGTCCACCAGCTTGGGATACTTTTACTTCGACAACTCGAATTGGGATCTCAGATACAGCGACATGAACGGTACGAGCACGCGTTGCAGCCGCGCCGCAACGATTGCGGCAAGGAAGGGTATGCTGGTCGTAGTAGCAGCGGGTAATGAGGGCGACAACACTTGGCACTATATCTCCGCCCCGGCGGATGCAGACGAGATCTTGACCGTAGGCGCCGTGAACGTGCAGCGACAGATCGCCTCGTTCTCGTCGTACGGCCCAACCTACGACGGTCGCGTCAAGCCCGAAGCCTGCGCTGTGGGACAGGGATCGATGATCATCAATCCATCCGGCGTGGTCTCGCACGGCAACGGTACGAGTTTTGCGTGCCCGCTCATGGCCGGTATGGCCGCGACGCTCTGGAGCGCCCTCCCCTCATTAGATGCCGCCACGATACGCCGCCTCATCATCGAGTCCGCCGACCGCTATCAGAACCCCCACAGCCAGTACGGCTACGGTATCCCCAACGCCTACGCGGCCTATCAGGCGGGACTGGAGTTGATCGGTTCGGGACTGAGGGATGTACTAAGCGAGCCGGAGAGTACGACGCACAAGGTGCTGCTCCACGGACAGATCTATATCATCCGCGGCGAAGAGGTATATACGCTGACGGGCGAACGGCTAAAATAGGCACAAAAAAAAGGCAGGCTGACTCTATCGCACCGCTACAACCCGGTACCCTTGCTTCGGTCAAGACCTGGGGGATTAGCGGGGAGCTGGTCGTAAAGCACCTGCCAAAGGGGATTGTCAAACCATCGTCTGACGAAATCGGCTGCAAAGGTACTGCTTTTTTTTGAATTACGCAAATATTTTGGTAGAAAAATTCATAATAAATAGAATTATTGCTCATTTACCCTTCTCTCCGAACCCCGGACAGGAGCAATTGGTGGAGAAACTGGCTACTTTTCTCTTCACGAGTGAGGAGCGTCCCTGCTTCGTACTCAGGGGTTATGCCGGCACGGGTAAGAGTTCGCTGACGGGTGCACTGGTGAAGGCGATGCAGCAGCTGCAGCAGTCGTTCGTACTGATGGCTCCTACGGGCAGGGCGGCGAAGGTGCTGGCGCGCTATGCGGGTCATCAGGCGCTGACGATTCATAAGCAGATCTACCGGCGTCAGCAGAAAGGCAGCGAGGCCTTTAATCTGGGGTTCAATAATCTGAAGAACACCCTCTTCGTGGTGGACGAAGCGTCGATGCTCTCCGCCGACCGGGATAATACGGTGTTCGGTTCGGGCAGCCTGTTGGACGACCTGATGAGCTACGTCTATATGCAGCCGGGAAACAGGCTGCTACTCATCGGCGATGATGCCCAGTTGCCGCCGGTAGGTCACGAGGAGAGTCCGGCACTCAATGCAGAGTATCTGGCCTATGCCTTTCACCTTTCACCTTTCACCTTCCAACTCACCGAGGTTGCCCGTCAGGCCGAAGGCAGCGGCATACTGCGTAATGCCACGCGGCTCAGGCAAGCACAAGAACTCGTGCCGATAGAGGCCGCGCCGGATGTGCTGCTCGTAGCGCCCAATGAGATGGTACAACTCATCGAGCAAGCGTACCGCGAGGTGGGCGTGGAGGAGACGCTGATCATCACACGCTCCAACAACCGCACCAACCTCTACAACCGCGGCGTTCGTGGCCAGCTGCTCTACTACGACGATATCCTCGCGACGGGCGACCGAATCATGGTGAGCCGTAACAACAGCTATCAGACCGAGGGCTACGACGACCTACCGTTTCTCGCTAACGGCGATATGCTGCAGGTACTGCGGCTCAGGAACCGCCATGAGATGTACGGATACGAGTTCGTGGAGGCCGAGCTCAAGAGCCTCGACCACGAGTGGGAGATCACCGCGCTGCTCTGGCTCGACACGCTGCTGACCCCAACGCCGGAGGACAGTTACCGCCTGCAGCGCGAACTGTTTAACCGCATCGGAGAGGACTACCCCGAGGTGCGCTCCCGACGCGAACGTACCGAACTCATTATGGCCTCCCCCTACTACAACGCGCTGCAGATACGCTACGCCTACGCCGTGACCTGCCACAAGGCGCAAGGCGGACAGTGGAAACGCGTATTCATCGACCCCGGAGAAAACGATTCGTACCGCTGGATGTACACGGCTTTGACCCGTGCTACGGAACAAATCTGCATGATTTCCCTTCAAAAATAGAAAAAGATTTGCATATATGCAAATAATTTCGTACCTTTGCGCGCTGATTGTGCAAAGATGGAACTACGAGACCTATATGAGTTGCTCAGACTGCATCCCGGGATAGGGGCGGTGAAGAGTCTTCTGAAACAGAAGAAGGCTTCGCACGTGCTGCTCACGGGTCTCAACGGTTCGTTGCGTTCGGTGCTGGTAGCCGCGGTGAGCGGAGGTGATAGCAAGGAGAGCAAGTTGCAGCTCATCGTGACGGACAATCAGGACGAGGCGCAGTATCTATTCGGCGACCTGAGAGCCCTGGAGATGAACGTACTGTTCTTCCCCACCTCGCATCGACGTCGCCAGCAGCGCGACGAAGCGATGGCCATCCAGCGCACCGAAGTGCTGACCGCTATCGGCAAGGATGAGCCGCTCATCGTCGTGACCTATCCGGAGGCGATGCTGGAAGCCGTTCCGGCACCGGAGAATCTGCAAAAGGCTACTTTCTCCCTCAAGGAGGGACAGGAGATCTCGCCGGAGAAACTCACCAACCGGCTCACGGAGCTGAGTTTCGAAAGGGTGGACTTCGTCTATGAACCCGGGCAGTTTGCCGTAAGAGGCGGTATCGTAGATATCTTCTCCTACGCCCACGAGGATCCGTACCGTGTGGATTTCTTTGGCGACGAGGTGGACTCCATCCGCACCTTCGACATCGAGACGCAGCTCTCCGACGAGCGTTGCGCCGTGATCACGATCACCGGTGAGCGAAGCGAGGAGGAAGAGGCAAGCACCGCGTCTCTGACGGACTACCTGAAGGGGAAGAAACCGATATGGTGGAGCAACGACTGGAGCCTGGTGAAGTTCAAATTAGGCACGCTGCCCGATGGCACGACCCTCGAATGGCGCGACCAATCCACCTTCCCCACCTACGACCGCATCGCCTTTAATACTCTGCCGCAGCCTGTCTTCAACAAGGACTTCGGCATCTTGACCGAAGATATCAGCCGGCTTAGCGAAGAGGGATACCGTATCTATATCCTCTCGGACCAGAAGAAACAGACCGACCGCCTCAGCGCGATCATCGCGGCCGAGGAGGAGCGTCGCGGCACGGACACCTTCGCTACGGAGCAGCAGTACTTCACCCCCGTCAACCGCACGCTGCATGCCGGCTGGGTCGATAAGGAGAGTAAGATCGCCTGCTACACCGACCATCAGATATTCGAGCGCTATCACCGCGTGACGATGACCAGCGAGAACGCACGTCGCGGCAAGGCGATGTTGACACTCAAGGAGATTAACCAGCTGCAGATAGGCGACTATGTCGTACACAGCGACCACGGTATAGGTCGGTTCGGCGGACTCGTGACCACCTCCGTCAACGGACGTCCGCAGGAGATGATGAAACTCAACTACCGCGACGGAGATACTATCTTCGTATCCATCCATAACTTGCACCGTATCGCCAAATACAAAGGCAAGGAAGGCACCGAGCCGACCATATCCAAGTTGGGTTCGGGTGCTTGGGAGCGCCTCAAGGAGCGCACCAAGAGCAAGGTGAAGGACATCGCGCGCGAGCTCATCCAACTCTACGCCAAGCGTAAGAGCCTGGGAGGCTACGCCTATCCGCCGGACGACTATATGCAGCACGAGCTGGAGGCCGCTTTCCTCTATGAGGATACGCCCGATCAGGCGAAGGCGACGCTCGACGTGAAGCACGACCTGGAGAGCCGCGAACCGATGGACAGACTCATCTGCGGCGACGTAGGATTCGGTAAGACGGAGGTAGCGATGCGGGCGGCGTTCAAGGTAGCGACGAACGGCAAACAGACCGCCGTGCTGGTGCCGACGACCGTACTGGCTCTGCAGCACTATAACACCTTCCGCGAACGTTTCCGGCAGTTCCCCGTACGCGTAGAGTACCTCAGCCGAACGAAGTCGGCCAAGGAAACGAAAGAGATACTCGAACGCCTGGAGAAGGGCGAGATAGATATACTCATCGGCACGCACAAGCTGGTAGGCAAACAGGTCAAATGGCACGACTTGGGCTTGCTCATCATCGATGAGGAACAGAAATTCGGCGTGACGGTGAAGGAGAAACTGAAGAGTCTCCGCGCCAACGTCGATGTGCTGACGCTGACCGCGACGCCTATCCCGAGGACCTTGCAGTTCTCGCTCTTGGGTGCACGCGATCTAAGCATCATCAACACGGCTCCCCCGAACCGTTTCCCCGTGCAGACCGAAGTCATCGGCAGCGAGGACGAAGACATCATCAAGGAGGCGATCGACATCGAGTTGGCGCGCAACGGGCAGGTCTTCGTTGTGAGCAACCGTATCGAGATGCTCGACCGCATCGCGGCGCGGCTCAATCGTCTCTGCCCCGACGCGCGTATCATCACCGCGCACGGTCAGATGCCCGGCGACGAGACGGAAAAGCGGCTGGAGGCTTTCATCAACTACGACTACGATATACTCGTATCGACCACCATCATCGAGTCGGGCGTGGATATCCCCAATGTCAATACGATGATCATCTACGCCGCCCAGCACTACGGATTGGCGGATCTGCATCAGTTACGCGGCCGCGTAGGTCGATCCAATAGGAAAGCCTACTGCTACCTCGTCACCCCCGAACGCGAACTGCTGACGGCGGATGCTCGCAGACGCCTGGATGCGCTGTCTATCTTCGCCGAACCGGGTTCGGGATTCAACCTCGCGATGCAGGACCTCGACATCCGCGGAGCCGGCAACCTGTTGGGTGCCGAGCAATCCGGATTCATCGCCGACCTCGGCTACGAGACCTACCAGCGCATCTTGAACGAGGCCGTCTCCGAACTCAAGGAGGAGATCTTGGAGGAGAAAGGTGAAAGGATGGAAGGTGAAAGGGATAATGGCGAGTGGACGAAAGGAGAAGGATTGTGGGTACAGGATTCGCAGCTGGAGACCGACATCCCCGTATCGTTCCCCAATACCTATATCGAGAACATCCCCGAGCGCATTGCCCTCTATCGCGAGTTGGACAGCCTGAGAAACGAGGACGAGATGACAGGCTTCAAGCGGCGGCTGGTGGACCGCTTCGGACCGATACCCGAGGAAGCAGAGGAGCTGATGAACGTAGTTCGTATTCGCTGGCTATGCTGCCGGTTGGGTATTGAGAAAGTGCTGCTGAAGGGCGAGAAGATGACCGCGTACTTCGTCACGCGCGCCGAATACGGACAGAGCGAAGCTTTTGACAAAGTGCTCAACTTCGTACGGCTGCGTCCGGAGAAATGTCAGTTCCACATCGACACAGACCGGCAAGGCAAACCTACCGGCAAGAAATATTTGACCATTAATCAGGTGCGCACCTTAGGGGGAGCACTCAACTTACTGAATAAGATATGCAGTTTATAGGAATCATACCGGCACGCTATGCGAGCACCCGTTTTCCGGGTAAGCCTCTGGCTGAGATCGGCGGCAAGCCGATGATACAACGCGTCTGGGAGCAGGCTAAGAAAGCCCTGGACCGCGTCGTCGTGGCGACTGACGATAAGCGCATCTACGACTGCGTCAAAGGCTTTGGCGGCGAAGCCGTCATGACCCGCAGCGACCATCGTTGCGGTACGGACCGATGCCTCGAAGCATTTAACCATTTACGATTTGACAATTTAGGATTGGACGATTTAGTCGTTATCAATATCCAGGGGGATGAGCCGTTTATTCAGCCGGAGCAGATACGGGCGCTGATGGCCTGTTTCCCGACAGAGATCGCGACGCTCGTGCAGCCCTACTCGGCTAATGACACACTCGCGGACCTGGAGAACCCCAACTCACCCAAGGTGACGATTGCCTTTGACGACGAAAAGCGCACCGTAGGTCGCGCCCTACTCTTCTCGCGCTCGGTGATACCGTACCTGAGAGGCATAGACCGCAACGAATGGCTCGGCCGCGGAATGCACTACCGGCATATAGGCATGTACGCCTACCGCGCAGATATCTTAGGCGAGATCACGCAACTGGCACCCTCTCCTCTGGAGCAGGCCGAGAGCCTCGAGCAACTGCGTTGGCTGGAGAACGGATACACAATCCGCGTAGCCGTGACCGAGACCCGCTCCATCGGCATCGACACACCCGAGGACCTAAAGAAAGCACAGGCTTTCGCACAAACACTAGAGCACTAGAACACTAGTACACTAGTCCACTTGAAAAAACTAAAAAACTACTATTATATGGAACACAACACACCTACCCCGCATATCGGGGCAAAGTACGGCGAGATTGCCAAGACGATGATCATGGCCGGCGATCCGCTGCGTGCCAAACTGATGGCAGAGAAGTATCTGGAGAATCCTGTACAAGTGAATAACGTGCGCAGTATGCTGGCCTTCACCGGCACGCATAACGGCAAACCCGTCACCGTAATGGGTCACGGGATGGGAATACCTTCGATCGGTATCTACACTTACGAGTTGTTTAATTTCTACGACGTAGAGACCATCATCCGTGTAGGATCGTGCGGTGCGCGTCAGATGCACGTTCATCTGGGTGATTTGGTGATCGCAATGGGAAGTTGCACAGACAGCAACTATGCCCAGCAGTACGACCTCGGCGGCACGTTCGCTCCGATCGCTGATTTCAGCCTCGTGCGCGGTGCCGTAGACGCCTGCGAGAAGTTCGGCTACAGTTACCACGTAGGTAATGTCTTCTCGGCCGATATCTTCTACAGCGAGGATCCCCGCAAGGCCAATTGGACTAAGATGGGCGTGCTGGCTGACGAGATGGAGGCTCCGGCGCTGTATATGAACGCGGCCCGTGCCGGTAAGAAAGCGCTGGTCATCTGCACCGTGAGCGATCATATCCTGACGGGTGAGGCGACCACGGCTGAGGAGAGGCAGAACACCTTTACCAAGATGATGGACGTGGCTTTCTCGCTGGTATGAGACAGAAACGCATCCTCCTTTCCTTGCTGACACTGCTCGCTGTAGCGGTGTCGGCACAGGCAGGAGACAGTACGGAAGTACAGAATCAGAAGAAACAGCGCGATGTCAAGATCGTGACGGGCTTCTCGGGCGGTATGCAGCTGCATATCGGCTATGCTTTTTCGCAGTCTCCCGATGCGCTCTTTCGTAATGCCAGTCTGAGGGATCTGAGCAACGTCACTGACCTGCCGAATGATGGTGTGACCTTAGGTCTGGGAGGTGCGCTCCGCATGCACCTGATCGACCACATTCACCTCGGCATCGAGGGCGGCGTCAGCACGATGCCGCTGATGAAGTCCGGCAGTAATATCCGCACGGGTTGGGGTGACGCGTTCTGCGATTTCTACTTCCCCCTCGGACCGGTTCGTCCGTTGGTAGGACTGGGAGTAGGCGGCGGTAGCTCGAAGCGACTCTTCGTGCCCTCCAATGCCGAACAGACCGTCAATCCGGGTTCGCAGACCGTCTATAACGCGTCTTACACCACGACGCCTTTCTTCCTGCTCGATCCCTATATCGGATTGGAGTTTAAGTTAGGCGGTCATAGTGCTATGCTGATTCGCGTGGACTACATGTTACCCTTCGGCAGTAACGGCAGCGTACTGAGTAAGCAGGACGTGTCGTGGAGCAACTTCATCACTCCCTCCGGTCCGCGATTGTACGTGGGTATTATGTTTGGGAAACAGTAAACAACAAGAGCCGCAAGTTGCGGCTCTTGTTGTTTACACGTAGGTCTCTAATAGTTCGGCTTCGCCGTCGGGCACAAGTCGTACCGAAGTCAGGGATGCCGGAATGAGTACGGCCTCTTCGCGACCGATGACAACGCTCTCGCAGTCGTCGTCGGGACATTCGATACGCACCTTGCCGGCTACGCACATATAGACGATGAAGCTGTCCAGTTCATCCGTTTCGCGGCGGAGGGGACGATCCAGACGAAGGAGGTTGGTCGTAAAATGCGGATCGGAGACGAGGTTGGAAGCATCGTTCATCTGCGCCTCATAGCGCAAGAGCGGTTCGTCGAGACCGGTGAAATCGAGTACGCGGAGGGCTTCCTCAATATGCAGGGGACGCAGCTTGCCGTCCAGGCCGGGACGATTGTAGTCGTAGAGGCGATAGGTGGTATCGCTATTCTGCTGAATCTCTGCTACGTGTGCTCCTTTGCACAAGGCATGCACACGGCCAGCAGGGATATATGCCGCGTCGCCTTGCTGCACCGCCTGACGGCGGAGGATGTCGGTGATGCGGTTCTCATGGAGCAGCGCTCGTACCTCGTCGGCCGAGGTATCGCGATTGAAGCCCAAGAGGATGGCGGCATCGTCCGTTGCCTCGTGCACGTACCACATCTCGGTTTTACCGCTGTCGTACTGCTCGGCATGATCGTCGTCAGGATGCACCTGGACGGAGAGGTTGTCGTTGACATGAATGAACTTACAGAGAATCGGGAACCGCTCTCCGTACTGTTCATACACCTTGCCGCCGATGAGTTCGTCGAGGTAGATACCAATGATTTCCTGCAGGGTATTGTCCTTCAGATAGCCGTTCGTCACGACCGAATCCTTTCCGTCGCAAGTCGATACGACCCACGATTCACTACCCCACACTTTCGGCAGCACTATCGGCTTAAACTTCAATGGATACAATGCCATCAACTGTCAATTATCAATTTTCAATTATCAAATGTTCCGGATTCGTTTCTCCCAGTTCCAGGCAGAAACGAGTACGTCTTCAATCGGGGTGTCGGCTTTCCATCCGAGGACGGTATTGGCCTTGGTGGGGTCAGCCCACACTTGCTCGATATCGCCTTCGCGACGTGCTACGATCTCGTAGGGGACCTTGACGCCGGTAGCTTTTTCGAAGAGAGAGATCAACTCCAGTACGCTCAAGCCGCGACCGGTACCGAGGTTGAAGATCTCCACCTGCTCCTGGCTCTTCTTCTTAAGCATCCTTTCTACCGCCTGTACGTGCGCGCGCGCCAGATCCATTACATAGATATAATCGCGGATGCAGCTGCCGTCGGGGGTGTTGTAGTCATTACCGAAGACGCGCAGTTTCGGACGAATGCCGGCTGCGGTCTGGGTGAGATAAGGCAGCAGATTCTGCGGTACACCATTGGGCAGTTCACCAATCATAGCACTGGGGTGCGCACCGATCGGATTGAAGTAACGAAGTATCGTTGCCTTCATCTTGGGATTGGCATGCGCCTCGTCGAGGATGATCTCCTCGTTGATCTGCTTGGTGTTGCCATAGGGCGAGAGAGCCTTCTTAATCGGAGCGGTCTCATCTACCGGCAGGTGATCCTTGTCGGGCTGACCGTATACGGTGCAGGAGGACGAGAATACGATATTATTCACGTTGAACTGGTGCATCAGGTCCAGTACCGACACCAGCGACGAGATATTATTGCGATAGTACATCAGGGGTTTCTCCACCGACTCATTCACGGCCTTGGAGGCTGCAAAATGGATGATCGCCTCGATATCCGTATAGCGCGAGAAGAGACGCGACATCGACATGAAATCCATGCAATCGAGATTCTCGAAGGTAGGACGTTTGCCGGTAATAGCAGCGATGCCGTCCAATACGCCCGTATTGGAGTTGCTCAAGTTATCGACGATGACTACGTCGTAGCCCTGTTGCATGAGGCAGACGACGGTGTGCGAGCCTATATAGCCGGTTCCTCCGGTAACAACGATTCGTGCCATAACAATACGATTTAAAATAGTTTCTCGGGATAAACGCCTGATTTGATGAGTTCGTTGAGTCGCATTACCACCTGCGGACGGTCTTCTGCGTAGGTAACGCCAAACCAATGGCTGGGGGTGTCGAGTACGCGGCAGGTGACCTTACCGGCCTTGATGAGGTCGTTGACCACGGTGGGGATATAGATCTCGGTCTTCGGCTCGTTGATATGCTCATCGAGGAAGGCGCGGAAGGCGCGGTCCGAATAATCGAAGTACTCCGGCGTGAAGCCCCACATATTCATCGAGACAGGGGTGTTGGCCTTGATCTCGCAGTCGCGACCGGCAGCGTCCTTATAGAGGATATGATCACCTACGGGTTCGATACCAATGCATTCTACCACGTCGGTCAGATAGCCGTCAGCGTCCGTTTGGCAGACTCCACGGTTGACCTGTCCGTTCTCGCTGAGCGTGTTCTGTACACGATAGCCGAGCATGCAATATTTGCCCTCCGTGCCCTCGATGCTCTTGAGATAGTCCGCGAGGATCTGGAAGGACTCCTTACCGTAGAAGTCGTCGGAGTTGATGACTGCAAAGGGCTCATGAATGAGATTGCGTCCCATTAGCACGGCATGATTCGTACCCCAGGGTTTCTGTCTTCCCTCCGGGCAGCTGTAGCCTTCGGGCAGTTTGTCAATAGCCTGGAAGCAGACCTCACAGGGCACTTTGTCCTCGTACTTGGCGATGACGACCTTGCGGAAATCTTCCTCAAAGTCCTTGCGGATGACAAAGACGATCTTGCCGAATCCGGCTCTGAGCGCGTCGTAAACACTGTAGTCCATGATTGTCTCACCGTTCGGTCCGAGACCATCTAACTGTTTAAGTCCTCCATAGCGGCTTCCCATTCCTGCCGCGAGAATAAATAATGTAGGTTTCATATCGTTTGTACCATTTATTAGTCGTTAGTCGTTAGTCGTTGGTCGTTGGTCGCTTGACCTCAAACCTTTCACCTTTCTTATCTCGTTTCACTCGAACGATTATTTCACTTTTCGCCTTTCACCTTCCTACGCTTGCCCGACGGACGACACTTCGATCTTGCCGTTCCGTTTACGGTGCCGAGCCCATATGCCGTAGATCTCCGAGCAGTTGGAGGCGGTGATGAAGGCGTGCATGTTGTTGTCGTTGATATACTGCATCAATGCCGCAAACTCATCCTTGGTGAGCAGCGTCTGTATTTCCATCTGGTCGTCCTTATGGTAGCCGCCCTTAATCGGATAGAGGGTGCAGCCGCGGGCATAGTCGGTGATGATATGCTGTCGGATGCTCTCCCAGTCATGCGAGATGATGCAGACACGCTTGCGATTGTTGATGGATGCGGTGAAGTAATTGATGACCAGACCGTTGATCCATGTGCCGATCAGACCGATGACTACCATCCGAAAATCGTTGATGGCGAAAGCCGAACAGCAGATGATTGCACCGCCGATCGAGACGGACATACCCATATCGAAGTGGAGGTACTTATTGATGATCTTAGCCAGGATATCGAGACCTCCGGTGGAGGCGTTGATGCGGAACTCAAAGGCCTGACACGCGCTGAGTAGGAACACGAAGCAGACCAGATCAAACCACACATCTCCCGTGCCGAGGCCGGAAGCCATGACGGAGTCTTTCACCTGCATGAGCACCTCGCCGGCACGACTCAAGAGATAGGGATTGCCGTTTACGTCCAACACCTGTTGCCCCGCTTGCAGTTGCGCCAGCACCTCAGGATTGTCGATCACGGTGTGCGTGAAGTTAGTATAGGGATAGATGCGGTCCCAGAGTTGTGCCAAGGGACCGAGTATCATCGCGGTATAGACCGTCTTGGCGCCGAACTCATTGCCTATCAAAAGGAAGGCGAGAATGAGCAGGAAGGCATTGATACCCATCACCCAGTAGGAGAAGGTATCTGCGTTACCGCCGAGGATGGTGTTGATGACGATCGACAGACCGGATATCGTACCGACGATCAGATGGCTGGGGAGCAGGAAATAATAGACGGCTGCCGCCCCCATGAACATGCCTAAGGTCATCATTACCAACTCCTTCCAGAACTTCTTGGTCTTGGTAGCCTGGATGAAGGAGGTGAATAAGTCTTTCCAATATTGAGCCGTAAAATACGACTTAAGATAATTTTCCATGGTAATTATTTGCCCCAATTAACCGGGACAGAAAGTTTTAACTTGGTATTGCGTATCACCGATCCGGGCGCGTCAGGCTGCAGGAACGGTTTTACATAGAGCGGTATTTGTTTGCGTTCGAGGGGGAAGATGGTCTTACGATGGATGATCTGTGCTCCGCTCGCAGCCAGACGTTCCGCATCTTCGTAACTGAGTTCGGGGATGAGTGTGGCCGATTTATCCTTACGGGGATCGGCCGTCAAGATGCCGGGCACATCCTTCCATATGGTGACGGATTCGGCATTGAGGGCAGCAGCCACGAGGGCAGCGGTGTAGTCCGATCCTTCGCGTCCGAGGGTAGTGCGACGTCCGTCGGCAGTACCGCCGATGAAGCCTTGCAGCACGCGCACGCGGGCACGATTGGCATATTCGGCTCCGGGGCGGTAAGCAAAGTGCGCGAGCAGGTTGTCCTCCGTAGCCGGAAAATCGACTTGCGCGGCGCGGAAGGTAGCGTCGGTGATGAGCAGGCGTGTCATATCGAGCCATTCGTTGCGAATACCGACTTTCGTCAGATAGGCGCTCACCAGCCGCGTGGACATCAGCTCGCCCCAGCTGACCACCTGGTCGTACAGTTCGTCGTACGAATCCATGGTAGCTTGCGTCTCGGGGAAACGGAGATCGAGCGTTACGCCCAACTCATCGGCTACGCCGCGGTGGTACTCTTCGATAAGCGCCCACTCGCGTTCCACCTGTTCCTGTTCGCGGAGCCAAAGGGCATTGACGACGCGCTCCAGCGCATTGGTTGTCTTGCCCATCGCACTGACCACCACAGCCAAATCGTCCGTCTCTCGCGCTACGATGCGCGCGAGATTGCGAATGCCCTCTGCATCCTTGACGGATGCTCCACCGAACTTAAATACTCTCATCCTCTTACGATTAGACGACCTGTCTCCAGATTGGCCATGCGGATAGCCGTTACGGCTCCCTCGACACCTTTGTTGCCGAGTCGTCCTCCCGCGCGATCCAGTGCCTGCTGCTTATCCAGCGTCGTGAGCACAGAGAAGATGACCGGAGTCGTACCGTTGCTATTGAGCAGCGTGACGCCTTGGGTGACGGACTGACACACATAGTCGAAATGCGGCGTGTCACCCTTAATGACGCAGCCGATGACGATGACGGCGTCGTGGCTATCCATCTGCCGAGCAGCCGCAAAGGTCAGCTCCACCGTACCGGGTACATGTACCACGGTGAGGTGCTCGTCGATCACACCATGCTCCTTGAGCGTAGCGATAGCGCCATCGGCCAAGGCATAGGTGATCTCACTGTTCCAGTCCGCTACTATAACTGCGTAGCGCTGACGTTTGAGTACGTCAGCGCTCGGCAGTTTGGAAGCATCGTATTGACTTAAATCCGTAGTCATTACTTCGTCAACTCAATGAACTTATCGATATCTTGCGCCTCCTGCGAAGCGGGATAGTCGCTCTTGATAGAGAGGAAAGCCTTGTTGGCAGCCTTGTTGTTGCCCTGCTCCATGTAGACGAAGCCAAGTTTCTTCAGGCTCATCGGAGCAATCAGTTCGTTGCCCGACTTAGCGGCAGCCTCAAAGGCCTTGGCAGCCTTGTCCAACTCGTCCATCTGTACGTAAGCGTCACCCAGCAGTTGGCTGGCAGCGGGATCTACGAACAGGTCTTTGGCTTTGAAGCGCTTGAGGTAGTCGGCAGCCTCTGCAAATTCGCCCTGCTTGTAGCAGCAGATGCCTGCATAGAGCGCAGCCAGACGGCCTTGCTGATAATGGCTGTACTCGTCAGCGATAGCAGCAAATCCGATGCAATCGGCCTCATCACCATTGAGGGCCTTGTCCCAGTTGCCTTGTGCAAAATACATAGCAGCCTTGGCATTCTCGTTGCTGGCCTCCAAACGATTGGGAGCAATCACGTAGTTATTAATAGCTATAACGCCCAAAACGATAGCGGCGATAGCTGCTATTGCCCACGTGATTTGCTTGTTGTGATCCTCAATCCACTGACTTGTCGTATTCAGCGCCTCGTTCACATTTTCCAGGTTTTCGTCCTGTTTCTTGAAATCTTCTTTCTTTGCCATATTATTTGTTTTTTATCTGTTTTCCACAAATTAGCCTGCAAAATTACTGTTTTTTTTTGATATATGCAAATAATTCTTAATTTTTTTGCATGTAAGGGTGCAATTTATCATAAAATACGCTGCAAAGCGCTACTCGAGAAAACTCCTATAGACAGGATTTGAGGTCTTATAGGTCCTTTGTAATCCGACCAATTCATCGCTACCACTTACGTGGGTCACGGCGGAGAATATCGGCACGCCATTGGGCAAACAGGGTCCTCGGTACAATGATTTTGTTGAGTTTTCCGGTCTCTGGCTTTGCAGCGTAGTATGTTATCTTCGTGAGTGCCAACCTAAGGTGAGCACTATATCGTGTTGTCCGATCCGGTTGCTACTGTACACAGGAGCATACAACGCGGTTCGGTGTGTAGCAAACTTATATCCCAACTGCACGTAGCCGAAATGGCCTCTATAGCCAAAGGCAGCTGAGAAATGATGCACCATTTCCGTTACGGCCCAATCCATGTCGGTGCGTACATCGTTATCCGCCAGGCGCTTGACGTACTTGGGGTAGCCTACTGCCAAGGAGCAGGCTGTTCCGAAGTCGAAGAAGAACTGCTGGCGGATCGCCCACTCCATGCCAAACCGCACCGAGTGGTAGGCCGGGGCATCGACATCGTCCTGATAGTCGTACTGCAGTGAGATGAGTCCCGCGCGACGGATGATAAAGGCTGTTCCTACCGACAGGTTCAGAGGCATCCGCATCTTCTGTCGTTCGTTGGAGGTAGGTGTCTCGGAGTAGAATCGATCGGTCTGACCGTTATCGTAGATGCCCTCCGTAGCGGCCGTGCCGTAGCTGCGGACCGTAGTCGTCACGATACTCGGCGTGCGGAACGACAGGCCTATGCGGCAGAAGCGCACCGGATGCCACATGGCACCAACGGTTGCATTGACGCCTACTCCCCTTTCGGTAAGCTGCGAGCGGATCGTAGCGGTACCGCCCACGGGAGTCAGCTCGGTGTAATCGGACGTCTTACTGTAGTAGAGCGAGCGGATATTGACTCCCGCGCCTATGTACCAGCGGTTGCTGATGTTTCCGGCCCAGGTGATATTATACTGATCCATATAGCCGGCCTCCCGCACCGCCACGCCTACGCTCAGGCTCTTATACCAATCGCTGTAGGGTTTCCAGCGCGCGGTCTCCGTGCTTAGGGGGTCGATCATATAGGTGTTGTAACCTAAGATGGAGAGCCAGCCTATATTGATATTGTCCCAGTTATCAGTCGCTCCCATTGCACTCTCGCTGACGCCTGCCGCCGACGCAGCCATCTGTTCTGCTATAGACGGTCGACTCGTGCCGACCGCGCCGTACTGACGACTATAGGAGGCGAGACGATAGTAGGAGAAGGAGACGTTGTTGAAGATCATGCCCCGATCGCGTTCCTCGTTGCCGAAAGCGAAGATGAAGGTAGCCTGCGGGAGTATGAATGCGCGGTCGGAGTAGAAACGGTTACGATTGAGCACACTCGTATTGGAGAAGCGTCCGGCAAAGGAGATAGCCGCCTCAAAGCGGCGATAGATACCCAATCCGGCGGGATTGTCCTGAATAGCAGTGGGGTCGCCGCCGACAGCGGTCATCGCTCCGGCCAGACCCACATAACGCGCTGTACCAATCAGGTCCGGTTCCGACAGACGCTGCATATCCTGTGCTCCCAGCCTCAACGCCACGAGCAACAGCAATACTACTATGTACCTTTCACCTTTCAACTTTCAACTTTCACCTTTTAATAATCACTCGCACCACCGTATCCGGATTCTGCCGCGTGATACTGTCGTCGAGGAAGATGACTTGTGCTTTGGGTTGCATCTCATCGCGCACTTCGTTGGTATTAGGCGCGGTCGTCTCCGGTTCGGTCACAACATAGCGATCAGCATCCGCCCAGTAATAGACATCGTCCACGTAGGGCGTATCCGGCCACGCGGCAGCCGTCACGGCGGCAATACTCATCACCGCTACCGACAGAAGTGCTATGACTCGACTGCGATGCATCATAACTTACGGAATCCGATGATTTCGCGTACTTCGCTCAAGGTCTTGCGTGCGCTCTCGGAGGCTCGTTCTGCACCCTCCTTAGCTACGCGCAGCAGGTAGTCTTCGTCCGACTGATAGGCCAGAATCTTCTCCCTGATCGGCGCACAGAAGGCATTGATATCGGCAGCGAGCTGCTTCTTCATATCGCCGTAGCGGATTGTCATCTGATTGTACTGGTCGTTGAAGTAATCGTAGGTCTCACGGCCCGACACGATCTCCATCATCGTGAAGAGATTCTGAATCGGCTCGGGTTTCTCTTGGTTCAGCATCGTCGGACCCGAATCGGTCACGGCGCGCATGACTTTCTTAGAGATAGTCTTCTCGTCGTCGCAGAGGTAGATGGCATTGCCTTCGCTCTTACCCATCTTTCCACTGCCGTCCAGACCGGGCACTTTGACAGCCTTGTCGGAGAAGTGGTACGACTGCGGTTCCTTGAAGAACTCGACGTTATAGATACGATTGAAGCGACGCGCGAAGAGGCGCATCATCTCCATATTTTGCTCCTGATCCTTGCCTACCGGCACCTTGTCGGCCTTGTGGACCAATACATCGGCGGCCATCAGCGTGGGATAGGTCAGCAGTCCGGCATTCACGTTATCCGGCTGGGTGCGGGCTTTCTCCTTGAAGGACGTCACGCGCTCCAGCTCGCCCAGATAGGCGTTCATATTGAGGTAGAGATACAGCTCCAGCACTTCCTTCACATCGCTCTGCACATAGATCGGCGCCTTAGCGGGGTCGATACCGCAGGCCAGATACTCCGCCAAGATCGTGCGCACCGAGCGACGGATATTCTCCGGCGTAGGATGCGTAGTGAGGCTGTGCCAGTCGGCGATGAAGAACATGCAGTCGTATTCATCCTGCATCGTTACAAAACTCTTTACTGCACCGAAATAATTGCCCAGGTGCAGATTTCCTGTCGGGCGAATGCCGCTTATAACTTTTTCCATATTCGCTTTTAGTCTATCGGCAGCTGACGATTGAATTTCTCGTCGAGGGCCGTTAGTGTCTCTGTGTTGGCAACTCCATGGAGGGATTGAATCCGGCCATTGAGAATCTGCATGAGGTGTGCATCATTCTTGGCATAGACCTTCACCATCATCGAGTACTTACCCAACGTGTAGAATGCACAAACCACCTCCGGTATCTTCTCCAACTCTGCGCAGACATTGTCGTACATATTACCTTTCTCCAACATGATACCTACAAACACGCAGAGGTTGTAGCCTAACTCGCGGGGGTCTACCTGATAGCCCGAACCGGTGATCACTTTATCCTCAAAGAGTTTCGACACACGTTGGTGGATCGCTGCGCGACTCACGCCGCACTTATCCGCTACATCCTTAAACGGAATGCGGGCATTCTGAGTAATGATACGCAGAATTTTCTTGTCCAATTCATCAATTTTTTCCATGGTTGCTCGCTTCTAAAGGTTAAAAATTCAGTTTCAGGCCACAAAAGTACAAAAAAACTTTGACATATGCAAGTTTTTTTGTAATTTTGCAGCACTTTTTGATAGTTTTTTAACAAAAATGATGAATTTAGACGAATATATAGAGCTTCACAGCTCCTCAGAGGGTGCCATATTGGCATTTATCAATCGCGACACCAACCTGCACGCCGTCAACCCGCATATGCTCTCCGGGCAGGTACAAGGACGGCTGCTGAGTCTTATATCAAAGATGCTGCATCCGCGTCGTATTTTGGAGCTCGGCACCTATACCGGTTACTCGGCTTTGTGTTTGGCAGAGGGTCTGACGGACGACGGCAAACTCATCACCCTGGAGCACAACGACGAACTCGAGGACACGATTCGCCGCAATATCGCGATGTCGCCTCTTGGGGAGAAGATCGAACTCCGCATAGGCGACTGCAAGGAGATCATCCCTACCCTGCCCACGGATTTTGACCTCGTCTTCATCGATGCCGACAAGCGGGAGTACCCCGCGTACCTTGACCTTATTTATATACACGTGCGCGCGGGAGGATTCATCTTGGCCGACAACACGCTGTGGGACGGTCATGTCATCGACCCGGCCTACGACCGCGACCGGCAGACGCAGGGGCTGCGCGCCTTTAATGACCTCGTAGCAAAAGACGACCGTCTCGAAAAGGTCATCTTGCCCCTCCGAGACGGTCTTACGATTATTCGCAAGAAATAAGTTTCGCTATCGAGATCTCGATATCACGTTCGCTCTTTGATGGATTCGAATCCTTCGCCCACGACGCCACGCGTAGGTGTCTCGCTAATGAAGGCCGTAGGATCGATCTCCATGACCAACCGATAGATCTTAGTCGCCTCCGAGCGCCGAACGACCAGTAGGATGAGTTTGTTCTCTTGATGCGTATAGGCGCCCTCCGACTCCAGGAGCGTCACACCGCGCTCCAGACGCTGCATAATGGCGTCGGCGATCTCGTTGTATTTCTTGGAGAAGATAAAGAACTGCACACTCTGTCGTCCGCGGCCCAATACCCAATCGACGGCTTGCGTCTCTACGAAGACGTAGCACAGACCGAAGAGCAGTTGCTCCACGCGCGTCACCTCCGGCAGCGTCCAGGCGGAGCCGATGATGACGACATCGATGAGGAACAGCGCACGACCCATCGACACGTGCTTGTACTTATTGACAATCATCGCGATGATGTCCGTTCCGCCGGTGTTGCCGTTGTTGGAATAGACAACGCCGAGGCCGGCTCCGTTGAGTATACCGGCCAGGATGATGGCCATGAAGGGATCGGAGATCAGCGGTTGCTCCGGCACGGTGAAGACGCGCAGCCAGACGGTCATCCATAAGATGCCGTAGAAGGTGCGGATACAGGTCTTCCAGCCTAAGATGATCACCGCGATAACGGCCAGCACGAGGTTGATGCTGAGCGAACTGAGCCAGATCGGTATCGCCTCGTGGGAAGCAAAATACAGTATCTCGCACAGACCGGTCAGACCCCCGCCGATAACGGCGTGGGGAACCAAAATCTGGTTCACCACAAAGCCGTACGGCATACTGCATATCGCGATCAGCAGCAGTTCCTTGAACTCAATGAGTATTTTCTTGCGACTCAGTTCCATTGTTTAGCAATTGCAAAAACGTGCCACGAGGTTTCTGTCGCCGAAGCCGTTATCCACGCGCGATACGGGGATCCAGAACTTATTCTGCGCTACCCAGTCGGTGGGATAAGCGGCCTTTTGACGGCTGTAACTATGATGCCATTCATCGGCTACGATTTCGTACTCGGGGTGCGGAGCGTTCAGGAGCACGTTGTCCTGTTTGTCGGCACGGCCGTCCTCCACCTCGCGAATCTCCTCGCGGATCGTGAGCAGGGCGTCGATGAACTGGTCGATCTCATGCTTGGACTCACTCTCCGTAGGCTCTACCATGAGCGTGCCGTGTACGGGGAACGACAGCGTAGGAGCGTGGTAGCCGAAGTCCATGAGACGTTTCGCGATGTCGGTCTCGGTGATACCGATCTCGTGGAACTGACGGCAGTCGAGGATCAGTTCGTGACCTACCCGACCCGTTACGCCGGTATAGACGATGCCATAGGCGTCGCGGAGTTTCTTAGCCATATAGTTGGCGCTGAGGATCGCCGTAGCGGTAGCTTCGCGCAGTCCTTCGTAACCCATCATGCGGATATAACCGTAGGAGATGAGTGCCATGTTGGCATTGCCGTAGAGGGCCGACGATACGCGGTTGGCATCCTCTTGCGGCATGAAGGGCACGAGGTGCTCGGCACAGCAGATAGCGCCTACGCCGGGGCCGCCGCCGCCGTGAGGCGAGGCAAACGACTTATGCAGATTCAGGTGACATACATCGGCTCCGATGAAGCCCGGGTTGGTGTAACCGATCTGGGCGTTCATGTTGGCGCCATCCATATAGACCTGTCCGCCGTTATCGTGAATGATGGCGCACATCTCGCGGATCGCCATCTCAAAGATACCGTGCGTGGAGGGATAGGTGATCATACATCCGGCCAGTACGTCTTTGTTCTGAATGGCCTTCTCGCGCCAGTCGTTGAGGTCGGTGTTACCGTTCTCGTCGCACTTAACGACCACGGGTGTGAATCCTGCCTGCACGCAGCTGGCGGGGTTGGTGCCGTGCGCCGAAGCGGGGATGAGCAGCACGTTACGCTGCGTCTCGCCCTTGGCGCGCAGGTATTCGCGGATCGTAACGAGACCCGTATATTCGCCGGCAGCGCCGGAGGTCGGCTGGAGGTTGCAGCCCGCAAAACCGGTGATGGTAGCCAGTTGCTGCTGCAGGTCTTCGAGCATCTCGTTGAAGCCTTCGGTCTGATCGGCCGGAGCCAAGGGATGCACAGCCAGCCAACCCGGCATTGTGATAGGTATCATCGCAGCAGCGGGGTTCAGTTTCATGGTGCAGCTGCCGAGCGGAATCATCGTGTGCGTCAGGCTGATATCCTTGCGGTCGAGACGCTTGATATAACGCATCATATCCGTCTCGGTGTGATACATGCGGAAGACATCCTCCTGCATATAATCCACGTCACGGACGCGACTCTCGTCCAGCGCCCACAGACCCTCGAAGGCTTCCTCCGAGTCCTCGTAGGCGGGCACATTATTACTCTGTTCGGCAAAGAGCTCGATGAGATTGTTCATATCGTCGAGCGTCATCGTCTCGTCGGTACTGAGTCCGACGAACTCGTTGTCGAAGTCGTAGTAGAGGTTGATACCCTTCTCTTCGGCTGCCTCTTGGAAGCGCATCATCGCCTCCTTGTCGCCCAAGCGGATCTTGAGGGTGTCGAAGAACTCGGCATTCTCCTGCTGGTAGCCGTAGGCTTGTACCATCTCGCTCAGATAGACGGCCTTGGAGTGGATACCCTCGGCGATCTCGCGGATACCTTCGGCACCGTGATATACGCCGTAGAATCCGGCCATCATCGCGCAGAGGGCTTCGGCGGTGCAGATATTGGAGGTCGCTTTCTCGCGTTTGATATGTTGCTCGCGCGTCTGCAGCGCCAGGCGGAAGGCCGGACGCTCGTGCGTATCCTTGCTCAGACCGATGATTCTGCCCGGCATGTCGCGCTTGAACTCATCCTTGGTAGCCATATATCCGGCCGTAGGTCCGCCAAATCCCATCGGCAGTCCGAAACGTTGCGCAGTACCGCAGACGATGTCGGCATCCAGGGGTTTCAACAGGGCCAAAGCCATCAGGTCGGCTACGACGGTCACCTTCATACCGGCAGCGTGGCAGGCATTGATGAAGGCGGTGTAGTCTTCTGCCGAACCATCGGCGTTGGGCAGTTGTACCAAGGCGCCGAAGTATTCGTTCGACGGTGTGAAGGCGGCATAGGCACCTACCACCAACTCGATACCCTGACCGGCAGCACGGGTACGCAGTACGCTGAGCGTATTGGGGAAGATCTTCTCGTCGATGAAGACCTTACGGACATTATTCTTGACCTGCTCACGCGTACGCAGATTGCGCATCATCGTCACGGCTTCGGCTGCGGATGTAGCTTCGTCCAGCAGCGAGCAGTTAGCCAGAGGCAGACCTGTCAGGTCGCTCACCATCGTCTGGAAGGTAAAGAGGGCCTCCAGTCGTCCCTGACTCACCTCAGCCTGATACGGCGTATAAGAGGTGTACCACACGGGGTTCTCCAGCACATTACGCTGGATGACGGCGGGAGTGATCGTACCGTACCAACCGCGGCCGATGAAGCTGCGATACGGCATATTGGCCGCAGCCATGTCGGCTATCGTATCCAGATGCTCCTGCTCCGTGAGCGGCTCGTCCAGATCGAGAGGCTCCTCAAGGAGGATATCCTTCGGCATCGTTTGTTCGATCAACTCTTCCATGGACTGAACGCCCACTTCCTGCAACATAGCGTTGCGATCTTCTTCGCTCAAACCGATATGACGGTTTTTTAAGTAATTGACTTTCACGATATTAGTTTTTTTTAGATAATTATTGCATTGTCTTGAACAGTTTCAGGATCTCGGTGAGTTTGTCGCCGTACTTGGGATAGCGGCTATTCATCCAGGTCTGCATCTTGCCGATGAGTTCGGTAGCGAGCGCTATCGGGTGGGAGGTGAGTTCCTTGACGGCATCCATGCAATGATGTCCGAAGTCGGTGTCCATCATCTCAGCCATGTAGTTCATGTCGTCCATGGTGTAAGCACTATGGAAGATCGTGAGCATCAGGGTCTCCATGTTACGCGTCATATACGACGAGACGGAACCTGCTATCTCCTGGGCATTGGGCACATTCTCGCTCGCCAGACTCTTGGCGATCATATCGATATACGAGGAGTACGTACTGCTCATCATATCGCTCAGACCGGTCTTCCTGTAGAAACGTGCGAAAGCCTGAGTGTAGGTAGCGTCGATCGATGCCGGCACCGCTACGTCTTGGGCTGTCTGACCCGACATGATGGCCATCAGTGCATTCTGGAACGAACCCATAAACTGCTGGTAGTTGGGATCCTTCTCGAGGTTGGACACCAGCTCCATGGATTTGGCTTTGAGGCGCACGAAGCGCTCGTCGTCGTACTGCTTGATAGCGGCCTTGAGGTCAGCCTCCGACACGTGCTTCTTAAACGACGGCAGGAAGATATCGGTCATATCGTCCCACATCTGTTGCGCGGCATATTCGTTCATGGCCTTGGTGAAGTCCGCCTTCTCGGCATCCGGCAGCATCGTCACGATGGATTGTGACAGTTGCTCGGCCATCTGCTCGGAGTTGACATCGCCGCTGTAGGTCAGATACTGCTTTAACATCTCGCGGTACGAATCCGCCCGCATCGGCATCAGTGCCATCAGCACCCCCGCCAGAATCAAAATCACACGTTTCATATTATCACCGATAACCGTTATTGTTCCTTGATATAGCAACGGGTGGAGGGACGCTCCCAATCCAGGCCGTAGGTCATCACAAGGGTATCACCCTTGATCTCATATTGGAAACGCTCGGTCTCGTCAATAGGACCGCTTTGCGCGGGACCGCGACCCCAGATACTTGCTTGGGTGTAGTGCACGGAACCCGTATTGGCATCCTTGTCCAGTGCGTACGTACCGGTCTTCTTCCGGGTATCCCAGAGACCACCTTCCTGATAGTACTGATCGAGGAACTCGACGTTCTTCTTGGCATCGAAGGTGAAGGTGTAATCGCTCCAGCTGTTGTCCACCTTGTCGGTAGAGCACTTCCAGGTACCTACGATGAGGTCCTCGGGGTTATTGTTGTTACACGATGTCAGGCACATCGACATCACTAAGCCGAACAATACGGCTGCCATTACGGTGAATTGTTTTTTCATACTATATAAATTTATCATTTCATCATTCCATCATTCCATCATTCGGAGCAGAGCTCCTTCGCTACTTGCGCGGCCAGAGAGGCATTATTGAGCACCAGACGGATATTGGACTCGAGGCTCTCGCCGCCGGTCAACTCTTTGACCTTAGCGAGCAGGAATGGCGTCGTCTCCTTGCCCTTGATGCCGCGTTGCACGCACTCCCGGAGGGCAGTCTCGATGGCGGCATCGATCACCTCTTTGTCCATCTGATACGCCTCCGGAATCGGGTTGGTCACGAGCATACCGGTCTTGAGTCCAATCTCACGCTGCGCGCGAAACGCTGCGGCGACCTCAGCGGGGCTATCCAGACGATAGTCCACCTTAAAGCCCGACCGGCGCGTATAGAATGCCGGCAATTCGTCCGTACCGTAGCCGATGACGGGAACGCCCTTGGTCTCGAGGTACTCTAAGGTCAGACCCAAGTCCAATATCGATTTCGCGCCTGCGCAGACCACAAGAACCGGAGTCTGTGCCAACTCCTCGAGGTCGGCGCTGATATCCATTGTCGTCTCCGCACCGCGGTGTACACCTCCGATACCTCCGGTAGCGAACACCTCTATGCCCGCCATGTGGGCAATCATCATCGTGGTCGTCACCGTGGTCGCGCCATCTCTCTTTTCAGCCATGAGCACCGGCAGGTCGCGCCGCGAAGCCTTCGTCACCTTCTGTCCCTGACGGCCGAGGTATTCGATCTGCTCCTCCGTACATCCCGCAGTGAGCTGTCCGCCGATGATCGCGATCGTAGCGGGCACGGCTCCGTTGTCGCGGATCGTCTGCTCCACACGCAAGGCCGTCTCCACATTCTGCGGATAAGGCATACCGTGCGATATGATCGTGGACTCCAGTGCCACAACCGGCCTACCCTCTCGCAGCGCCTGCTGCACTTCATTCGATATCGTCAAATGCGTATTCGTCATCGCTTCTCAATTTAGCCTGCAAAGATACGACTTTTTTTCGACATATGCAAATAAATTGTTGAAAAAATGAAATTTTAAATTTGAAATTTGAAATTATAAATAATTTTTCGTATCTTTGCGGGGTAAAATGAAATATGCCATGCAACGAATCGCATTTACCTTACTTCTTGCGCTGCTGATGATCGGTTGCCGCGCACCGAAAACAACCGACGAAAACGCCGTACGGCAGCTGTGCGAAGATCTCATCGCTCGGTATCCGGCGGCAACACTGCAAGATGTGTATAAGACCTGCTATCAGGACTTCTTCGGTGCCGAACACCTGATGCGTGACACGGCGGCTGCTCGCTATTACCTGCAAGAGGAGCTGCTCTCTTGTCAGGGGCTTGATCTCAGCGCGATGCCGATGAGCGAACCTACCGGTTTCCGGCACCGTTTCACGCGCGTGAACCTGCAGTGCGTGCTCAATGGCGAGATGAGTGAAGACGAACTGCTGCGGCTCTTTATCGAGGCAGCAGGACAGGACAATGCCCTGAACGACAACTGGGAGAACGAATGGCAGACGATCGAGGCGATCGCCATAGAGACGCACTCTGCCTGGCAGAACGATACCCTGCAGCAAGACCTGCGCACCGCGGCGCAATTACAGCGCGCCGTGCGCCACAGCGACCCTTTCCGCAACACCTACCGCCCGCACTACCGAATCATCCGGGTGAAATAATAAAAATCGCAGAATTTATTACAATCCTGCGATTTTTTGGTAGTTGGTCGTTCGTCGTTGGTCGTTGGACTATTCTCGGGATAGCGGGATGGCGGAATCACGGTATCTCGAGGAGGGATCACTTCTTCGAGGCGTCGTAGGTCTCGATAGAGACGGAAATAATAGCCGTCGTTGCGAAGTTTGCCACGGAGGCAAGCAA
>CAMJDT010000035.1 GCA_946404495.1 uncultured Bacteroidales bacterium | reverse complement strand
TCAAGCGTTCGACTCCTGTCAAGGAGACGGAGCTCCTGGCTCGCGTACGGTTCGCGACCGTTGCAACCGCGGTCAACACCCGTCTGCACGACGTATCGAAGCAGGCAGCCGACATCGCCGCCTGGCGTGCGCAGAAGGACCTCGCCGGTGGTCAACCCACCTTGAAGGCCTACATCTGGGCGGACGAGCTCGACAAGTACGATCAAGCACACCAGGGATAAGGACGAAGGACAAATGTACGAAGGACGAAGGATTTACGAAGGTAAAAAAGGACGAAGGTCCATCGTACATCAACTAAATCGTACATCAATCGTACATCGTACATAGTACATCGTACATGAAAATCGCAGATTTCGCAAGATTTCTGCGATTTTTTTTGCGTATATCAAAAAAAAGTTGTATCTTTGCAGGCTAATTGGTAAATAAACGCAAAGATGAGAAAAATAGCTTTGGCACTTATGTGTGCTGCGATGTGTATGACAAGTGTGAATGCCAAGTCCTTAGTGGCCTATTTTTCGGCTACGGGAACGACCAAAGCCGCTGCGGCACGGTTGGCCAAACAACAAGGCGCAAGCCTCTGGGAGATCGAGCCGGCGGAGAAGTATACGGCTGCCGACCTGGATTGGCGCAACAGTCAGTCGCGTTCGTCCGTGGAGATGAACGACCCCGAAGCACGGCCGTCGATTAAGCAATGTACCAATATCATGCCCTACGATACCATCTATGTGGGTTTTCCGATCTGGTGGGGCATCTGTCCGAGGATCATTGATTCGTGGCTGGATAACAACCTGCCGCAACTGGAAGGCAAGACGCTGATCCCGTTTGCTACGAGCGGCGGAAGCGGTGTCGAGCAGGCGGAGGCGTATCTAAGGAAGAACTATCCGACACTTACGTGGAAGAAGGGAAAGCTCATGAAGAATTGAAAGTTGAAAGTTAAAAGTTGAATGGAAAATAGGAAACCGAAAATAGCGATCGTGGCGGGCGGATTCACGTCGGAGCACGATGTGTCGCTGAGGAGTGCGGCAGGAATTGAGAGTTTTTTGGACAAGGATAAGTACGATGTCGAGATCGTGCAGATGGACGGTATTGAGGCAAAGGAGACCAACTACAAGGCCTTGGATCGTCTGCGCGCGTTTGACTACGCCTATATCACGATTCACGGTGCCCCCGGCGAGAACGGACTGCTGCAAGGCTACCTGGATATGATCGGCGTGCCGTACAGCTGCTGCGGCGTGTTGCCGGCGGCGATGACCTTCAATAAATACACCTGCAATCATTACCTCGCGGGTTTCGGTATACCGATTGCCAAGAGTCTGCTGATTCGTAAGGGCGAGTGGACGAATGGCGAATGGCGCAAGGCGAACGGCGAGGTGAATGAAGAGATGGTAAGGGACCAAATCGTAAATGGCTTGGGATTGCCGTGCTTCATCAAGTCGAACGTAGGCGGTTCGTCGTTCGGTTGCACCAAGGTTAAGACGCCCGAGCAGGCGGTGCCGGCTATCGAGACGGCCTTTGCGGAGGGCGACGAGGTGATCTGCGAAGCGTTTATGAAGGGCGTGGAGGTGACCTGCGGCGTATATAAGACGCGCAATAAGTCGGTTGCTTTCCCGCTGACGGAGGTGGTGACGGAGAATGAGTTCTTCGACTACGACGCCAAGTACAACGGGCAGGTGGACGAGATCACTCCCGCCCGCATCCCCGACAGCGTGCGTGACGAGATACAGGCGCTGACCTTGCGGATCTACGACATATTAGGTTGCCACGGCATCATCCGTGTGGACTATATATTGACGGAAGGCTGGAAGGTGAACCTCCTGGAGGTCAATACCACGCCCGGCATGACCGCTACGAGCTTTATCCCGCAGCAGGTACGTGCCGCCGGACTTAATATTACCGAAGTATTAGGCGAGATAATTGACGAATCCTTATGATGGATATTAATCAGGAAATAGCGAAGTTGGATTTCACCAAGGCGCCGAAGGGTTTGTACGAACCGATCGGTTACACCTTGGAGGGCGGCGGTAAGCGAATCCGTCCGACCTTGGCGCTGATGGCGTGCAGGCTGTTTGGCGGCAGGGAGGAAGAGGTGTTGCCTGCGGCCTTGGCGCTGGAGGTGTTTCATAACTTCACGCTGCTGCACGACGACCTGATGGACCGTGCCGACACGCGTCGCGGACGGGAGACGGTGTGGAAGAAATGGAATGCCAACACGGCCGTATTGTCGGGTGACGAGATGCTGATCGAGGCGTATAAGCTGCTCGCGCAGTTGCCGGCGGCTAAGCTCGCGCAGGTGTTGCCCTTGTTTAACAAGATGGCCTCGGAGATATGCGAGGGCCAGCAGTTGGATATGGACTTTGAGAGCCTGTCGCTGAGGGAGGTATCGATCGCCGATTATATGGAGATGATCCGATTGAAGACTTCGGTGCTGCTGGCGACCGCGTTGCAGATCGGTGCGATCATCGCCGGTGCGGACGAGGGTCAGCAGCGGGCGGTATATGAATACGGCATCAACCTCGGTCTGGCTTTCCAGATTCAGGACGATCTATTGGACTGCTTCGGCGATGCGGCTACCTTCGGCAAACCGATCGGCGGCGATATCGTGGAGGGCAAGAAGACCTTCATGCTGCTGACCGCCTATAAGGAGGGTGGGGACGCCTTTGAGACGCAGTTTACGGCGCTGCGAACTGCCGCTAATCAGGATAAGATACGTGCCGTGAAGGAGTTGTATGAGCGTCTGAGGGTACGCAGTTGTGCCGAGGAGGAGATTGTACGGCTGACCAACCGGGCATTGGCGCAACTCGCGGGCGTGCCGCAGAATATGGAGACAGAGCGCTTGCGTCAGTTGGCACAGCAACTCATGAACCGGAAATCGTAAATGGTAAATGACTAAATTGTAAATATACTTATGCCTTATCGCAGACTTCCTAACACAGATCAGGCTCGGCTGACAGCCCTGCAGCGGGCGGTGCAACGGGCGAGCGAAGCGGACTTCAATGAGCAGGTCCTCTCCTATCACACGCGTTCGGAGGCGCAGAAGTTTCTGCTCCAGTTTGAGAACGTGGTGATGCAGTACCACAACAGTTTTGACTCCAAGGTATCTGCCAATAAGAAATACCGTCACCTGGTGCAGAATGCAAGGATGTATATCTCGCATTTTATCCAGGTGCTCAACTTGGCGGTGGTACGCGGCGAGATCAAGAAGGATTTGAAGGAGTTGTACCATCTGGATCCCAACAGTCATATCCTGCCCGATCTGTCGAGCGAGGAGGATCTGCTGGTGTGGGGACAGAACATCATCGACGGGGAACAGGAGCGCACCCGGATGGGAGGATTCCCCATTTACAACCCCGCCATCACCAAGGTGAAGGTGCATTACGATATCTTCAAGGAGCATCAGGTCAGCCACAACGTGCGCAAGAAGACCTCGGAGCGCGTCTTCGGCGAGATCGAGCAGTTGCGTAAGGAGGCGGATGTGATCATACTGGATATATGGAACCAGGTGGAGGCCTACTACCGCGATCTGCTGCCGTATGCCCGTCTGCGCAGCTGTCAGGAGTACGGACTCATCTACTACTACCGTACCGGTGAAAAACGCCTGACGGCGGAAACCGACAGGCGTCTGGAGCAAGCGTCACGGCTGCAGACTAACATCCAATGGACTGACTAGGCGTGACGACCGCATTCATCGGGACATCGAACCATCTGTGGGGTATCTCGGTGTGGAGCTGGAAGTCGTAGCATACGCCCACTTTCTTGGCTGTGCGGTATTGCTTTAGGAAACGATCGTAGTACCCGCCTCCGCGTCCGAGACGACGGCAACGTTTGTCGAAAGCTACGCCGGGTGTGAGAATGAGGTCGATCGTTCCGGTCCAGGCAGGAGTGTTCGGCTCTGGAATACCGAACCGACCGCGTTTGAGCGGTTCGCCCTTGACATACTGACGAACTTCCATCCGTTTCTTGGACGTAGTGGCCGGCAGCAGGAAGGTCTTCTCGTCGTGGAAGAGTTTGACCAGATGGCGCAGATCCACCTCGTTGTGGATCGGGTAGTAGATCATGACGGTCTTAGCCTTTTGGAACAGCGGCATCTGAGCGATACGATCTACGATCTGACGACTCTGTTCCTTGATTTCGTCCTCGGTCAGGACACGGCGCTTCTGGCTATCCAAAGCGCGCAAAGCCGACTTCTGCCGACGGATATAAACCCAAGGCAGACGCTGGTAGAGATCTATGAGTTGACTCTGAAATAACATGGTTGTTTGTCGTTTTAGGCTACAAAAGTACAACTTTTTTTTAAAATTGCAAAATAATTACGAAAGAAATTGCGAATTGTAAGGCAGAATGAATAAGAATTTATCGATAATACTTTTTTTGGCAGTCGTTTTGGCCGCTTGTAGCAGCAAGGTGGTGACGACTCCCTCGTCTGACGCGACGGTCAGTAGGTTCTATTTTGCGGCCGACAGCCGTTGGCCCGGATTGGGCGAAGCGAGCTTCGAAATAGACGACCGTGTGGACACGGGTTGGATCACTCCGTCGGACTCGCTGCGCTTTGGTACGCGCTTGGACTCCGTCGTTCCGCGCTTCACCTTCAATGCCACTCCCACGTCGGCCTATCTCACCTTAGGCGACACGACGCTGCTGCTGACCGGTACCGATACGCTGGATTTCAACCGCACGCCGATCTATGTCACCATCACGGCTGCGGATACCAAGACGGTCAAGGTATATGAGATCTTTGTCTATGCCCATCAGTCCGACCCCGACCTGTATACCTGGCAGGAGCTGACGCCTGCGATCTGTCCGGCCGAACCGATGGAGACGAAGGCTTTGCTCGCGGAGGATATCTTCTATTTCTATACGAACAACGGTTTCCAGACGCGTCTCTATACCTCTCTGGACGCGCGTACCTGGACGGCTGAGGCTGCGCCTACGGGTCTGCCGAATGACTGCGGCGTGCGCACGATCTGTTACTGCGACTCGACCGGTCTCTTCTACTACGCCGATAAGGCGGGTATCTATACCTCGATGGACGGCATCAGTTGGGTGCTCGTGCCGATAGCCGGCTACGAACCCGAGACGATGCTCTTGACATTCAACGACCGTCCCTGGCTGCTCTTGCGCGAAACGGGCGAGACGAAGCTGCTATTGGCTTGTGTCGAGGCGACGGGTGCGATCGATCTGTACGACGAGGTGCCGGATGACTTCCCCACCTATGGTTTCGCCTCTGTCGAATACACGGATGCCGGGCGCTATCGGCACGGACTGATCGCCGGCGGATTCAATCGCCGCGGCACGATGGTCAGTTCGGTTTATAACATCGAGGTTGCCTCCAAACCCGATGAGGATTATCCGGACTTTGTCTATCGCATGACCGATTATTCGTTCTACCAATCCGATAAGGAGCCCTTTGCCTATCGCGCCTATGTGCCGTACGCCGACCAACTGGAGTCCTACGGCGGCGTGAATAGTGCGATGCAACTCTCCGATTCGATCCGATTCTCTGTAGATGCCGGCATGAATTGGGAAGTGGCCGATACGGCTGTATCCGTGCGTCCGGAGTCGTATCGCGAGCGCTACGAGACCTCGGTGCTGACGGATGGCGAATATATCTACCTCATCGGCGGACAAGGCGCTGAGGGCGTCTATACCGACGTCTATCGCGCAAGGCTGAATAGTATCGATTGGTAGTCGAACCTCCCTATAAATCAGCCCACCATGACCCTCCATCGCAAGCAGCAGCTCATCTATCTCGTCTCCGACCTCGTGTCGGCCTTGTTGGCGTGGGTGCTGTTCTTGGTGTTCCGATGGCTCGTTTACGAGGGTAGGGTATTCTCCGTGGATACGGTGCTCATTCCCGCCTTCGGTTTCTGGACCCCGCTCCTGCTCTATCCTTTGGGCTGTGCGCTCGTCTATTACCTCTCGGGCTACTATCTCCGTCCCTTCGGGAAACGCCTCTCGGAGGAGTTCTTTACGACACTTATCTCCTCGCTGGTCATCGTGCTGGTGGCGTTCTTTATCATCATCATTGATGACCGCGTGACAGATTATCACAGGTACCTGACTTCGATGGTGGTGCTGCTGGTGTTGCAGTTCTGCCTCTGTTATATCCCGCGCTTGACGATCACGCTCGTGACACGCCGGCGTCACCCCAAACCCGATAGCGTCGTCATCACGCTGCGCGACGATGCGCCCGACGAGGAACTCTATGCCCGCATCCGTGCCGAGTTCCCTACGGGCAAGGAGATACTGGTCGTGCCGCGCGTATACGATATATTGACCGGTGCCGCGCGTATCGGAGAACTGGAGGACGACAGCCCGATGGTGCGTATCACGGCGCAGCATATGTCTGACTCCGAGATCTGCATCAAGCGCTTCATGGACGTGCTCCTTTCGGCCGTCACGATGATCGTGCTCTCGCCCTTGTATCTGGTATTGGCTATAGCCGTCTATGGCTCCTCGCCAGGGCCGGTCATCTATCGTCAGGAGCGTATCGGACGATTCGGACGACCCTTCCTCATCTATAAGTTCCGCACGATGATCGCGGGCGCGGAGAACGACACGCCGCAGTTGGCGACGGACGATGATCCGCGGGTAACGAAGGTGGGACACTGGTTGCGCAAATACCGTCTGGACGAACTGCCGCAGCTATGGAACGTGCTCAAGGGCGATATGTCGCTCGTGGGACCGCGTCCCGAACGGGAGTTCTTTATCCGTCAGATCCAGGAGAAGGCACCCTACTACTGCCTGCTCTATAAGATACGTCCCGGACTTACCAGCTGGGGACCCATCAAGGTAGGCTATACCGACACCCTCGACAAGATGATCCGCCGGCTCAACTACGACATCGCCTATATGGAGAATCAGTCGTTGTATCTGGATATGAAGATTCTGTTTTTCACCATAGGAGTACTATTAAACGGTAAAGGAAAATGAGTTACGACGAAGCCATCCGTAAGGTAGAGACCATCGTTCAGGAACTGGAGCAAGCCGAAGCTCTGAGTATGGAGGTCTATCAAAAGAAAGCCCAAGAGGCCAAAGCGCTCTTGGACTATTGTGAGAACTGCCTCAAGAAGGCGGAGTTCTAATCGCGAATCACCTGTATCGCACCCTCTGCAGATACTTTGACGATGCGGGACGGCTGTTTCTCTGTCCGATCGTCGCGTCGATAGCGGCAGATATAATCCACCCCCGTGCGGATGGCGTCGCTGATCTGGTCGTAGGTCTTAGCGGCCGGTTCACCCGATATATTGGCCGAGGTAGATACCAGCGGCCGTCCTAACTCGCGGCAGAGTGCTTGGGAGAAGGGTTCCGAGGTCAGCCGTATACCCAGGCTGCCGTCTTCGGCAACGAGGTTGGCGGCTACGTTTTGGGCCTCGGGATAGATGATGGTCAGCGGGCGCGCCTGTTCCTCAGACAGTAATGCGCGCGCGGGTGCGGGTACAGAGACATAGGTATCCAGCCGTGTTGCTTCGTCCAGCAGCACCAGCATCGACTTGGTGTCGCTGCGTTGCTTGAGGCGGTAGATTCGGCTCACGGCCGCTTCGTTGGTGGCATCACAGCCGATTCCCCACACCGTGTCGGTAGGGTAGAGTATCAGTCCGCCGGCTCTCAGCACCTCCAGCGCTGCCTCCAAATCCAGATTTTCGTATAGTTTGGTCTTCATTCCTTTATCCTTTCACCTTTCAATTTTCACCTTAAAAAAAGAAAGGATTGTCATCTCGACAACCCAATCTCTCTTAACCTTAAATCTAATACCATGAAAAACACGGTGCAAAAGTACTGCTTTTTTTGCTATTGACCAAATATATTCCCAAAAAAATGCTAAAAAACATGCTTAAAAACATATTTTGATATCTTCACTTATCATTTTTCGCGTTTTTTTACGAAAAATCAATAAAAATTTGCACATGTAAAAAAAAAGCAGTAATTTTGTAAGCTCAAAAGAAATGCGAGCCATTTGAGGTATAAAGAAGACGTAAAATTAACATCTAAATATAGGAAAAAGTATGAAGAATTTGGATCTTACCCGTTACGGGATCGAAGGCGCGACTGTCAAAGCGTACAACCCTTCCTACGAGTACCTCTTCAAAGAGGAAACCAATCCGGCATTGACCGGTTATGAGAAAGGTCAGGAGACCGAGCTCGGTGCTGTCAATGTGATGACCGGTATCTATACCGGCCGTTCGCCTAAGGACAAATACATCGTGATGGATCAGAACTCAAAGGACACCGTTTGGTGGACCAGTGAGGAGTACAAGAACGACAACCACCCCATGTCGGAAGCCGTTTGGGCTACCGTTAAGGATCTGGCCGTTAAGGAGCTCAGTAACAAGGAACTCTATGTAGTAGATGCCTTCTGCGGCGCAAACAAGGACACCCGCATGGCTGTTCGTTTTATCATGGAGGTAGCATGGCAGGCACACTTTGTTCGTAACATGTTCATTAAACCCACTGCCGAGGAAGAAGCTGCCTTTACCCCCGATTTCGTGGTATATACCGCTTCGCTGGCTAAGGTGGAGAACTACAAAGAGCTCGGCCTCAACTCCGAGACTTGCGTAGCCTTCAACGTTACTTCGCGCGAGCAGGTGATCCTGAATACCTGGTACGGCGGCGAGATGAAGAAAGGTATGTTCTCGATGATGAACTACTATCTGCCCCTGAAGGGTATCGCTTCGATGCACTGCTCTGCCAATACCGATATGGACGGCAAGAATACCGCTATCTTCTTCGGTCTGAGCGGAACCGGTAAGACCACCCTGAGTACCGACCCGAAGCGTCTTCTCATCGGTGACGATGAGCACGGCTGGGACGACAACGGCGTCTTCAACTTCGAGGGCGGCTGCTATGCCAAGGTTATCAAGCTCGACAAGGAGTCGGAGCCCGATATCTACAACGCTATCCGTCGCAACGCGCTGCTGGAGAACGTGACCGTAGATGCCAACGGTAAGATTGACTTCAACGATAAGTCCGTGACCGAGAACACCCGCGTCAGCTATCCTATCAACCATATCGAGAAGATCGTTCGTCCCGTTTCTGCAGGTCCTGCTGCCAAGAACGTGATCTTCCTCTCGGCCGACGCCTTCGGCGTACTGCCTCCCGTATCGATTCTGACGCCCGAGCAGACCAAGTATTACTTCCTGAGCGGCTTCACGGCTAAGTTGGCCGGAACGGAGCGCGGTATCACCGAGCCCACCCCGACCTTCTCTGCTTGCTTCGGTCAGGCCTTCCTGGAGCTCCACCCGACGAAATATGCGGAGGAGTTGGTTAAGAAGATGGAAAAGAGCGGCGCCAAGGCTTATCTGGTGAACACCGGTTGGAACGGCACAGGCAAGCGTATCTCGATTCGCGACACCCGCGGTATCATCGACGCTATCCTGGATGGTTCGATCCTCACGGCTCCCACCAAGAAGATCCCGTACTTCAACTTCGAGGTTCCCACCGCTCTGCCCGGCGTTGATCCCGCTATCCTTGACCCGCGCGACACCTATGCAGATGCCGCTCAGTGGGAAGAGAAAGCCAAAGATCTGGCAGGCCGCTTCATCAAGAACTTCGGTAAGTATGAGTACAATGCCGCCGGTAAGGCCCTCGTTCCCGCCGGTCCGCAACTCTAAACAGTCATTCATTAGTAGAGCCACGCAACACGTGGCTCTACTTTTTTTTATTCTTCGGAGAAATTGACCAAGACCTCGCGATAGAGCGAGAAGATCTTGGATTTGGAGACCATCCCAACGTATTTGCCCTCGGCATCTACTACGGGCAGATTCCAGGCTCCTGTGTCCTCGAATACCTCGATGACCTTCTCCATCGGCATATCGTTGCGAATAAGAGCTGCGGGGGCGTTCATGAGTCGCCGCACCGTGAAGCGGTTGTAGAGGCGCGGTTGGAACATGATATTGCGTACCTCATCCAATAGCAGTATGCCCTCCAGTCTTCCCTCGTTATCTACGACGGGGAACAGGTTACGATGGCTGTGGGCGATGACTTTGACCAGTTTGCCGAGCGTCATATCGGGCGAGAGGACGGTGAGATCCGTTTCCAGCACCGAGTTCAGCTTCATGAGCGTCAATACGGCGCGGTCTTTGTTGTGGGTCAGCAGTTCGCCCTTCTGCGCCAGACGCATGGCATAGAGGCTGTGGGGTTCGAAGAACTTGATGGTCAGATACGACAGTACCGACACGATCATCAACGGCATAAACAGATGATAGCCGCCTGTTAACTCGGCAATGAGGAATATACCCGTGAGCGGCGCGTGCATCACACCGGCCATCAGACCCGCCATGCCGCCTAAGATGAAGTTGGACTCCGGAATACTCAGACCCATTAGATTACCCACGCGCGCACACACGTAGCCCGCTATCGCTCCCATAAACAGCGAGGGGGCAAAGATACCTCCGACTCCGCCGCCGCCGTTGGTAGCCACACTCGCTACGATCTTCATCATCAATACCGCTACGAAATAGAGTAGGAAATACCATATCGGCGAATCGAACTGCGACAGGGGACTCGATACGAAATGCCGCGTAGCCTGACCGTTCATCAGGTCGATGATGACCTGATAGCCCTCACCGTAGAGTGGGGGAAAGAGAAATATGAGGGTGCCAAGGATGGTACCTCCAACCAGGATCTTGACGCCGATGGAGCGGAAGGTGCGTTTGAACCACTGTTCCAAGCCGTTCATACCGCGTGTGAAATACAGCGACACCAGGCCGCATATGACGCCCAGACACACGTACCAGGGGATACGGTTCAGGGCAAAGGGCTCGATCGTTTGCAGCGAAAACATCGGTTCGGATCCGGTTACGAGATACGTCACCGCCGTAGCCGTGACGGAGGCAATCAGGAGCGGTGCTAACGAGGTCATCGTCAGGTCTAAGAGCAATACCTCTAAGGTGAATACCAATCCGGCTATCGGAGCCTTGAAGATACCGCCTATGGCACCCGCCGCTCCGCAACCGATCATCAGCATCATCGTCTTCTGATCCAAACGAAACGCCTTAGCCAGATTACTGCCGATAGCGGCACCCGTCAGCACAATAGGTGCCTCGGCACCTACCGAACCGCCAAAACCGATCGTGATAGCCGAACTGACGATCGACGACCAGGTGTTGTGCAACTTAATAATCGACTTGCGCTGTGAGATAGCGTAGAGAATCTTGGTGATACCGTGCGATATATCGTCTCTAACGACGTAGCGTACAAACAAGGCTGCCAATGCGATACCGATCATCGGACAGATCAGGTACCACCAAGTGTGTTCGCCGGCGATGAGATAGGTGTCAATCAGCCACTGAATACCGTGTATCAGCCCTTTTAACACCAAAGCGGCCAGGGCAGACAATGCCCCCACCGCCAGACTCAATAGCAATATCAGTCGCTTCTGATTCAGCCTTTCACCTTTCACTTTTCACTTTTCACCTTATTGATCCCACCCGATTCCACGGTATTTCTCCAGGTCCCACTCTTCCTCTACTTCGTTGAGGTAGATGGTGCCTTGTTCTTCGTCCTCTTCCTCGCCTTCGTCCGAAGAGGTCTCGTGTGCCTCTATCTGCATCGGTGCGTGGCTGATCTCGATGACTTGGTTCTGTTCCTTCTGCAACTCTTCCCAGAGCGCGTCTTTCAGTTCCTGAATACCCAATCCGCTGACGGACGAGATGCGCAGCACCTTGATACCGAGTTCCTTCTCCAGCGCCGCCGTATCGACGGTCTCTTCGGTCTCGATATCGCATTTGGAGATAGCCAGTATGCGTGCCTTGGTCAGCAGTTCGGGGTTGTATTTCTCCAGTTCGCCCAATAGAATCTGATACTCTTTGACCTTATCCTCGCTTGTGGCCGGCACCATAAACAGTAGGACGGCATTGCGCTCGATATGTCGTAGGAACCTCAGTCCCAGGCCCTTGCCTTCGCTCGCGCCCTCGATGATACCGGGGATGTCCGCCATGCAGAACGATTGTCCGTCCCTGTACGATACGATGCCTAATTGCGGCGTCAGGGTCGTGAAGGGATAGTCGGCTATCTCGGGTTTGGCAGCCGATACTACGCTCAGTAGCGTCGATTTACCGGCATTTGGGAAACCTACCAGACCCACATCGGCCAGTACCTTGAGTTGCAGGATCACATTGCGTTCCTGACAAGGTTCGCCCGGCTGTGCATAGCGCGGAGCCTGATTGGTAGCCGTGCGGAAATGCCAGTTACCCAGTCCGCCTCGTCCGCCCTTCAGCAGCGTGACGCGCTCGCCGTGTTCCTTCACCTCGCAGATCCACTCGCCCGTATCGCCGTCGTATACGACCGTTCCGCAGGGCACCTGGATGATCTTATCCTCGCCGTCCTTACCAAACGAACGACTCTCGCCGCCGCGACCGCCGTCCGTAGCCATGATATGCTTCTGGTACTTCAGGTGCAGCAGCGTCCATAGATTGCGGTTGCCCTCCAGGATAATATGTCCGCCTCTGCCGCCATCTCCGCCGTCGGGACCGCCTTTGGGCACATATTTGGCGCGGTGCAGGTGCATACAACCCGCACCGCCCTTACCGGAACGGCAGTAGATCTTGACGTAGTCAATGAAATTAGCGGCCATTATTCTTTCTTGCTTCTTTTCTTCTTATCAGCTACCAGCGCGGGCAACAGGATCTCCAGCTGCGCAAAGGTGCAATCGGGGTTCACGTTGCTATTGACCATGAAGTATTCGTGACGGCGAATATAGTACTCGCTCACGGGCATCGTCACCTCGTGGTAGATACGGATACGTTTCTTGATGGTGCGGTAGTTATCATCGGCACGACCGGCTTCTTTTCCGCGGTTCAGCAGACGCTCTACGATGACGTCCTCCGAGGCATACAGCTCGATCATCACAGCCTCCATTTTGCGGCGCTGGAGCATCAGCGTGAGTGCCTCAGCCTGCTCTACCGTACGGGGATATCCGTCGAAGATAACGCCCGGACAATCATCGGACAGATTATCCAGATAGTTCGCAATCATGTGGATCATCTTGTGATCCGGCACCAGGTTGCCGTTGGAGATGAGGTCGTTGATCTCCTTGCCGAGATCGCTGCCCGAACGAATCTCCTCGCGCAGAACTTCGCCTGTCGAGAGGTGCTGTACGTTGTATTTCTTGACCAACAGTTCGGAAATCGTACCCTTACCGCTGCCCGGAGGGCCTCCTAAAATAATATTAAGCATAATATTATGATTTAGATTTACTATTTAATATTTAAGATTTATGAGTTAGAATTCTTATTAAAAAACGAGTTGCCCTTTCGGAACAACTCGTTTGAATTCCAAAATACCGATTAGAGGGCCATTTTAGCACCGGCTTTGAAACGTACGACCTTGCGGGCGGGAATAGTGATAGCCTGCTTGGTGGCGGGGTTCATACCCTTGCGCTCGGGCTTCTCCACTACGTTGAAGGTACCGAAACCAATGAGTTGTACATTTTCACCTTTCTTAACTGCTTCGAGGATAGCTTCGAGAGCTGCATCCAGAGCGATTTGAGCTTTAGCCTTCGGCATTTCAGCTTTTGCTGCCATAGTGGCAATGAGTTCGGATTTGTTCATGTTGTGTTTTACAAAAATTAAACGTTTAACTGCAATACAAAGCTTTATAACCTCATCTTGCGACTGCAAAGGTACGCTTTTTTTCTGATTTTACCAAGAGAAATGACGAAAAAATGCATTTTTTTTGCATTTTTACATAAAAAAATCACTTTTGGCAGCCTTTTTGTATGGTTATTTCAAAAAAAAGCAGTAATTTTGCACCCGATTATGAGAAACTTACCAACTATAACAAAGAATATCCTGCTCATCAACTTCATCGTCTATTTTCTCGATGTGATGCTGCAGCGCCATAGTGGGATTTACCTCACGCAGTGGCTCGGATTATGGAATATCGGCTTTGGCGGATTCCATGTGTGGCAACCCCTGACCTATATGTTCATGCACGCCAATTTCGGACATATCTTCTGCAATATGTTCGCCGTTCTGATGTTCGGTCCGGCCTTGGAGGAGATGTGGGGAGCGCGCAAGTATAGCATCTATTACCTCGTCTGCGGACTCGGAGCTGCGGCCGTTCAGTTGGCCGTCTGGGCCATCTTTACCCCGACCGCCCCTGCCGTTACCGTCGGAGCTTCCGGTGCCGTGTTCGGTATCCTGCTGGCTTTCGGATGGCTCTTCCCCGATGTGAAGATGTTTCTGCTCTTTATCCCGATCCCTATCCGTGCGCGCGTGTTCGTTATTATATATGCGGTCTTCGAACTCTTTGCCGGTATTGCTGATATCGACAATGTGGCCCACTTTGCCCACCTCGGAGGTATGCTCTTCGGCTGCCTGCTGATCCTCTGGTGGCAGAATAACCATAAGTGGCGTTTCCCCCGCCTCGGACGCAATCATGATACCAAGCGCGAACAGGACTACAATGGTTACCACTACCAGCCGCCCGTCTGAGCGATGAATCTGCGTTACCTGACTCAGTCGCTGCTCGACTTTATCTTCCCGCCGCTCTGTCCGCTCTGTAAGCGACTGTTGAAGGAGGATGAGTTGATGTGTCCGTCCTGCCTGGCTGCTCTTCCTCGCACGGAGCAACATATCTTGCGCCAGAATCGTACGGAGGAACACTTTGTCTCCATCAAGCGCTTCAAACGCGGCGGATCGTTCCTGTTCTATCGTCCGGTACGCTCTTTCTCCTTGCTCTCCGGCGACCGTTTTCACGATGCCGGACGACTCCTAAGGCTCATCAAGTACTATAATCGTCCTGACCTGGCGGCTTACTTGGCTGCTACGGCTGCCCGTGAGTGGGAGGAGTCGGGCTTCTTTCATGATGTGGACCTCATCATTCCCGTTCCCTTACACCCACATCGCCTGCGCGACCGCGGCTACAACCAGTCCTATTACATCGCCCTCGGCCTCAGCCAAGTCACCGGTATCCCTGTGGATACCACGCATCTCGTCCGCACGGCCAACAACCAGCATCAGGCACGCATGAAAGAATCAGAACGTGAAAAGAATGTACAAGGCATCTTTCACATCCTGAATCCGGAAGACTTGGTCGGCAGGCATATCCTTCTGGTGGATGATATCATCACCACCGGCAGCACCCTTCGCGCTTGCATTCAACCGCTGCGCCGCCTCCGTACCTGCCGTTTCTCCGTCTTCGCCCTCGCGGCTACTCGCCGCAGCTAAGTTTTACAGCAGTTTGTCCAGCTCCAAAGCCAAATCGGCCTTGCGGGCGGCACCTACATGGCGGTTGACCAACTCGCCGTTCTTGAAGAACAGCATCGTCGGGATATTCATTACGCCGAACTCCTCGCAGGTATCCGGATTCTCATCCACGTTCATCTTACCTACGCGTACGCGACCTGCATACTCGTTCGACAGCTCCTCTACTACCGGAAGCATCATCTTGCACGGACCGCACCACGGGGCCCACAAATCTACTACGAGGGGACTGCCCTCTGCCAATACCTCACGGAAATTGGCATCTGTAATCTCTAATGTCATAATCTTTTAGTATTTATTTAAGCTTTTATGTTTTTTTCGTTATAGTTTACTGATTCGGATACTCTTCTTCTCTGGATCCTTCAGCAGCAACTCCGTCAGCCTGTCTTCCAGATAGGTCTGCACGGCGCGTTTGATGGGTCGGGCACCGTTCTTGGGATCGTAGGCCTTCTCCAGCAACTCTTCCATCGCCTGCTCTGTTACGATCAACCGCTTACCGCTCTCCTTGAGGCGTTTCTGCAGCTTACCGACCTCGATGCCGACAATCGTCTTCAGCGTCTCTTTTGACAGCGGAGCAAACGAGATGATATCGTCGATTCGGTTCACAAACTCCGGCGGGAAGGTCTTCTCCAGCGCTTTGGTAATGGTCTTCTCGGCCACTTCAGGGGTTATCTCTCCTGCCTGGAATCCGATACCGGCGCCGAAGTCACGCAGCTGCCGCGTGCCTACATTCGAGGTCAGGATGATGACCGTATTGCGGAAATCCACCTGATGTCCCTGTCTGTCGGTCAATCGTCCCTCGTCCAGCAGCTGCAGCAGCACATTGAAGATATCCGGGTGCGCCTTCTCGATCTCGTCAAACAGTACGATCGAGTAGGGACGTCTCCGTACCGCCTCCGTCAGTTTGCCGCCGTCCTCGTGCGCTACATAGCCAGGAGGCGCGCCTACCAACAGACTCACCGTGTGCTTCTCCATATATTCCGACATATCAAAACGGATGATGGCATCCTTGGTGCCGAACATCTCCTCCGCCAGACACTGTGCCAGATAGGTCTTGCCTACGCCCGTCGGACCCAGGAAGAAGAAGGTGCCGATCGGTCGGTTCGGGTCGCGCAGCCCCAGCCGTGAGCGGCGAATCGCCTTTACCAAGCGGTTGATGGCCTTATCCTGACCGATGACACGTTGCTTGAGGTGGTTGTCCATATTCAGCAGTTGTTCATTCTCCTTCTTCGCCACGCGCTGTACCGGCACGCCCGACATCTGGCTTACCACCTGCGCTACGTCCTCGGCCGTTATCAGGTACTTGTCGCGTGCGCCTACCTCGTCCATCGCATCGATGGCCTTATCGGGCAGCACGCGGTCGGATACATAGCGGTCGGTCAAGGTTACGCAGGCTTGCAGTGCCTCGTCGGTATATTCGCAGCCGTGATAGTCCTCATATTTCTTCTTGAGTTGACGCAGTATCTGCAGGGTCTCGGCAGGTGTCGTGGGAGTGACCGTCACCTTCTGGAACCGGCGCTCCATAGCACCATCTTTCTCAATCGACGTGCGGTATTCGGCCGTCGTCGTGGCTCCGATACATTGCACCTCGCCGCGCGCCAATGCCGGTTTCAGGATATTAGCCGCATCCAGCGAACCCTGCGCATTACCCGCGCCGATGAGGGTGTGTATCTCATCGATGAAGAGGATGATATCCTTATGCTTGCGTAGCTCGTCGATCACGTCCTTCATCCGTTGCTCAAACTGCCCGCGATAGGTCGTGCCGGCCACCATAGCGGCCATATCCAGCGATACGATACGGCGATTCTTGATCTGCTGCGCCAGACCTTCTACGATAGCCGACTTACCCGCACCGGGTTCGCCGATGAGAATCGGATTGTTCTTCTTTCTGCGACTCAGGATCTGCCCGATACGCTTGATCTCCTCCTCGCGGCCTACCAGCGGATCTAGTTCGCCTTTCTTGGCCAATGCAGTCAGGTCTCTGCCGTAGCGGTCCAAGGCCGGTGTCTCCGACTTGGATTTACCCTTCTTTTTATCCTTATAGTGCACGTTCAGGATGCCGTGTGTGATGCGTGCCAGCAGATCCTCTTCTTCGTCTTCATCGTCCTCTACCTCGTAGTCCGCCTCTTTGTCGTTCGGCTCTTTATGCGGCTTGGGACAGAGTTTCTCGATGCTCTCGTAGGTCACTTCGAACTGATCCTTCAGGTACTGTGCCGGAAAATTAACCCGCTCGCGCAGAATTGCCAATAGTACGTGCAGCGTACCCATTACCGTACTCTCATACAGCCCGGCTTCTACCTCTGCCAGTCGCAATATCCTGGCTCCCGTACGTGACAAAGGGATGTTCTCATTTCCCGCTGCTATCTGACGATAGCGTTGCTCAATAGCCTGTTTGACCTGCTCGGCATTCACGCCCGAGTGCTCCAAGGCCTTCCATGCCATGCCTTGCTTGAGGCGAAGGATACCCAGTAGCAGGTGATGCGGTTCCACCTCCGCATTATTCATCCGCTCCGCCTCCTCACGCGAAAGCATGAATACATTATTCAAGTTTACTGTATATTCCATAGTTCCTTATCTGTAAAAATGCCAAGCCAATCCCGCGCGGAAGATATCCGGATTGAGCGGGTAGGAAGGCATTGAAAAATAATTCTTCTTCATAAACGTAGCATTAAAATGCTGGTAGTGCGCAAAGAACCGCAAGCGAATCAGCCGCACGTAGAAGTTGGCATACACGCCTAATATCGGTGCATTCCCCACCTTCACGTCGGTCTGCGCGCGGAACTGTCCCGTACACGGATCCAATAGCGGCGCGTAGTAGGACGTATTGTAGCGCAAGTCCACACCAATCTGGGCGTCCATCGCCTTGAACCACAAGCCGTGGTAATACAGATTGCTGTAGAGGGCAATCGTCGGCAGCGCAATCTTATCCGACGAACTGTACTGATAGACCACCGTGTTATCCAGGTTTACCCACGGGGTCGTCACATCCAGCCCCAATTTGGCGGCCAGGATGCTGATATTCTCATCGGCTTGTTGCGGCAGACCGTTGATGTCAAAATAGATAGCTTTGGTCAAGTTCTCATAGTCCACTTTCAGTCGCGGCTTCACCCACGTGGTCGGATACGCTATCTCGCCGCCTACGTGCAGCCGTAGGGGGTCCGTGAAGTCATTGTCCCACTGACGGTGGTTGCTCTTGTAATGCTGTACGTACCAGTCCGGCGTCTCGCGCCCGAATGCCGCCTTAGCCTCCACCCGCATCGTGTCCTTGCCCACGCGGAAGTTGGCATCCAGATGACCGTTCACCTTGAATTCGCCGATCTTGTATCCCACCACGCACACTTGTCCGCCAAAGCCGTAGTGGATGATCTTGCCTCGGTTCTTGTACAGCTCACCGCCGACAAACGTGCTGTTGCTCCAGGCGTACTTATAGAGGCTGTCCGGAGACAGATGTATCCGCGACGAGATGACGCTGTCGTACGGATTATTCAGTCCGTCCAAACTGCCTGTCACCGGGCTGTTCTGTCCCGAGGCATAGAGGTAGCGTTCGCACTCGTTGTAGGCATATACGATCGCGCCGAACTTCAGCTTGGTGTTAAACTCCTCCTCAAAGGTCACCGACAGCGTGTTCCGAATCGTCAGCGTCGATGCCGAGTCATGCGTCTGGTAGGGATTGCGGTAGCAGTTCTCGTAGTAGTCTTGCGCCTCTTTCTCCACATAGCGTTTGTTGACTTCGCTGATATCAAACACATGTCGGAAGGTCGTTACCGGCACGTGGATCGTCCTCACCGAGTCCAGGTCCTGCCATCGTCCCGACTCATCCCGCTCGCGGTAATGCACGTTCTCCTCCCGTTGCACGGTGAGGCTGTAGTAGTGGTTCAGATAGCCCGACAGGTACCGATATCCGCTCATGGCATACAGCTGCGTAGGGTAGTCCTCCGGCTCCAGCGAGGAGTTCATGTCGTTCACGTCGCTCAGTCCGCCGTTCTCGAAGTTACTTAGCGTATTGAATGTAAACGCCGCCTGCAGCGAGTAGTGGTCACCGTTGTAACTGCCGAAGGCCGAACCGTTCACCGTCTTGGCCTCCTGATGCATGTAGTGACCCGCGCCGTTCAGGTAATTGACCGTTGCGCCTAAGTTCAGCCTCGGCGTCAGATTGCCCGTGCAGAAGAACTGCAGGTCGTTCTCCTCGTGATAGGTTGTGAAGCCTTTCTTATACGATATACCCGAATAGGGTGTCGTCGTGTTGTAGAACTTAACGGTCTGCGGAGTGATCGTATACGGATCATACGGATCGCCGAAGATGCTGTTGGTGCGGTGTGTGCGGTCGAAATAGATAGCCGATTGCACCGGCGAGACGATGTTACCGTTGAAGGTATTGCAGATTGAGTAGTCGTAGAGCACATCGCGCAACGCGAAATTTAGGAACGAGCTGTCCACCCGTCCCGTGTCGGCCAGCGCCAGCGGATGCGGCAGAGTCCACGGACGTATCACCGTCTTGATGTCGTCCTCCCGCTCGTGCGCCATCGCTGTGGCTACGGCCAAACAGGACAGCACCGTGAGCGCCGTCCTGCTTGCCATTATGCGTATGTGCCTACTCAGACTCACTTCTTCTTCGTCACCTTCTTCTCAGCCGCAGCCTTGGGTTCTGCCGTCTTGGCCTTTTTGGCCTTCTTCAGCTCTTCCGTCAGGCGACCGATCTCCTTCTCCTGGTTGTTGATGGTCTTCAGTAGCGAGTTCAACTCCTCGTTCTCAATCGTAGTCGGATACTGCTCGTCTACCAGTTGCAGGAAGTCGCTCAGTATATTCATGAAATTGATGAAGGCGTCATAGGCGCTCTCGAAGTTGGAACTACCGCGGTCGATGTGGTTCATGTAGTGCAGGTAGTCTGCATCTTGCAGCAGCAGCCAGTCGGTCTTCAGGGCCTTGTCCTTGCACATATGTACACGCTCTGCTACGGCATACATCTTGTTGAGCGCCTCCTGTTGCAGGTCGTTACCGTCGAATAGGCTCAGGCTCTTGCCCTCACCGGCCCAGGTCAGGGGATACGGCGACGACAGGGTGTCCTGTGCTTGCATCTTCTTGGCAGCCTCGCTCGGCGTTACAAAACCGATATTTTGCTCCAGTGCATAGTACGGCAGCGCTTTCATGAATTCGAATATACCCGTCTCCACGCGCTGATTGATACCGAAGGCATCTGCGCCCAGCCAGATATTTACGACATTGTCCTCCTCATTGCTCTCGCCTAACTGACGCACGAACTTCTCGGCATCAATCGGATAATTGGGCCATGCGGGATCGGAGAAGTGGAAACTCAGCTCGTCCGAACGCTGCATGTCGCGCACAAGGATGGTCTGCTTGGGATTGGCCGTCGAGTGATATACGTACGCCGGCGATTTCCACGACAGGATATGCTTGGCACCCTCGGTCATCACTACCTTGTAACCCAACTTCCATGCCAGGTCGGCGATCTCGTCTGAATAGAGCAACTCCGTGTTGAACAGCGCTGCCGGCTTCACGCCGAACAACTCGTTCACCTTCTGCTCCTGCATCTTCATCTGCAACTCCCACTCGGTCTCACTGTACTGTGCAGCCAGCGAATACGAATACGGGGTAGCTACCATCTCTACGCACTTCGTGGCCACCAGCTCCTTCATCAGGTCGATGACCTCAGGCGTGTATTGTTCCAACTGCTCCAGCGTCGTACCGCATACGGCCAGCGCACATTTGAACTTACCCTTCGACAGACGAATCATGTCCTTCAGCGTGCCCAATAAAGGCATGTACGACTCCCTGACGAGCCAGGTCAGACGTTCTTCCGTCGCCATGTCGTCATAGTAGTAGTGATCCTGACCGATCTCAAAGAAACGGTACCTTCTCAGTTGCATCGGAGCGTGCATCTGAAAGCAAAAACAAATATTCTTCATATTACCAACGATTTATCACTTTATCATATATTTTACGTACTTTCAACCCCGCGTCATACCAGCGGATGTTGTTCACTTCTTCACGGCCCAACTCGCTCAGCGACTTGTACATAGCCGGATATTTCACGATCGCATAGATAGCATCCGCCATCGCGTCGATGTCCCAGTAGTCGGTCTTGATGGCGTGATTCAGGATCTCCGCACATCCTGACTGATGCGATATGATACTCGGACAACCTACCTGCATCGCCTCCAGCGGCGAGATACCGAACGGCTCACTCACACTCGGCATGATATATACATCCGAGTCGGCCAGTATCTCCTGCACCTGACGGCCGCGCATGAAGCCCGGGAAATGGAACTTATCCGCGATACCGCGTTTGGCTACCAGGTCGATCATCTGATTCATCATATCACCGCTGCCGGCCATTACAAACCGTACGCCGTCCGTCTTCTCCAGCACGCGTGCTGCGGCCTCTACGAAGTACTCCGGACCCTTCTGCATCGTGATTCTACCCAGGAACGTCACCAACTTGTCTTTCCTCGGGTGCTTCACAAACTCCTCCGGATGGGCCAGCGGCTCCACGGCGTTGTGGACCGTGCTCACCTTATTCGGATCCTGACCGTATTTCTCGATCACGGTCTGACGCGTCAGGTTACTTACGCACATGATATGATCCGCCTCGTCCATACCGCGACGCTCGATCGAATAAACGATCGGGTTCACGTTACCGCGACTGCGGTCAAAGTCCGTTGCATGCACGTGTATCACCAGCGGTTTGCCGCTCAGCCTCTTGGCTGTCACACCCGCTGGATAGGTCAACCAGTCGTGCGAGTGGATGATGTCAAAATCCAACTGACGAGCCAGCACCGAGGCTACCTCATCGTAGTTACTGATCTCTTCTACCAGGTTGTCCGGATACCGGCCTGAGAACTCGATGCATCCTCTGCCCGGCACATCTACGCTGTTCGCGCCGATGATCCGCAGAAACGACTGATCCTCATCGCCCCAGGGCTTCGGCAGAATAAACGTGATATGCATGTCTTCCTGCTGAGCCATACCGCGAGTCAGACCGTAACTGGCAGTACCCAAACCGCCTAAAATATGGGGAGGAAACTCCCAACCGAACATCAATGCATTCATAGTGTCTGTTGCGTTTCAAAGTGGTTCATAGTATCTATTACCGATATCACGGCCGCTACGCTCGGGGCGTAACTCATGCCGCCGTGTCCCTTGTACGGCGGATTGCCGTCGTACAGCTCGTTCAGCGTTCCGATGGTCAATTCCGTCATCTCCATCTCATAGCCTACCAGCAGTCGCTGCATGAAACTCAGGCCGCTCCGTTTATATACGCTCATGTACGCACGCGCATACGCGGCGATCGTGAACGGCCATACAGGTCCGTTGTGCAGGTTATGATCGCGTTCTGTCTGACCGCCTACGTACATCGGCCTGTAGTCTCCGCTCTTGGGCGACAGGGTCCGCAGGCCGCGAGGCGTCAGCAGCTCCTTCGTGCAGATGTCCACCACCGCCTTCTGCTGCTTCTTATCCAGCGGAGAGTAGGGCAGCGCCGCAGCCCATATCTGGTTCGGACGAACCTCACGGTTGTGGTAGTTGTCATCTACGTAGTCGTCCAGGTAGAAGCCGTTCCAGAACGTCCGTACAAACGCATCGCGCATCAGCTCTGCCTGATAGTCCATCAGGTCGGCGCCTTGCTCCTTGCCGTTCGCGCGCATCAGTTCGCCGGTGAAACGCATCGCGTTGTACCACAGCGCATTCAGCTCTACGATATAGCCCGTTCTCGGCGTAATAGGACGGCCGTCCTCCATCGCGTTCATCCAGGTAGCAGGACGCTCCTTGCCGTCTGTCCAGAGCAGACCGTTCGGGTGCATGTACGTGCGCGGATGACATTGCTTGCGGTAGAACATCACTACCTTCATGCACAACTCGCCGTATTTCTTGGCGGCCTCTTCTACCGTGTATTTATGCGCATATTTCTGTATCGCACGCACAAACCACAGCAGCGCATCCGGCTCGTCCAGACCGATCAGGCCGCTGTTCAGACAATGACCGAACGACTCCAGGAACTCGTTCACTTCCTGCACAGCCGTCTTGTCCATGATAGCCTCCCAGTATTCGGGACGGTCGATATCCAGCGTGCAACTTGCTACCGACAGGAACTGCTCCCTCGCCGTAGCCTTGTACCACGGATAGCCCGCCAGCAGGTGACACTTGTCGCCCTCGCGCTTGTAGAACTGACTGGCGCTGTTCTTTAGGCACGCCCACATATTATCCTTCTTGATTCTGCGCTTCACCTCTTTCTCCCACATCGTCTTCAGCGATGCCGGATTCACCTCGCTGATACCTGCCGAGAAGATGATCGTATCGCCCTTCTTCATCGGGATATCCCACCAGCCGGGTACCAACTGATCCTCCTTGTATTCGTAGCCGCGTTCTTTCTCTTTCTTATACTCGATGCCGCGGTACCACTGCGGATTATGCGTGTACTCCACTTTCTTCGAGAACTGCATGTACAGCTCCGGATAGCCGTCATACATGCACATCTTTCCGCCGTTCTTTACCTCCTGCATGTCGCTGCGTGCGCTCGCATTCTCGTGCGTCAGCGTGTTTACGCTCCTGAAGGCTGCAAACGGACGGAAACGGAGCGTCGTAGCCGAACCCGACTCGATCATCGTGTACTTGATCAGTACACGGGGCTCGAAACTGACCAGCAAACGCTCTTTGGTCAAAATCACACCGCCGACTCGGTACGTCGTGCGCGACAATGTCGTGCAATCAAACTCGCGGATGTACTTGTGCCCGTTGGGCCCAAACGTGTTCTCTCCGTACTGATGAATACCCAGATTGAACTCCGCACCGTGTTGAATCACCGTCTCGTCCAACGACGACAGCAGCACGTGATTCTCGTTACCGAATTGCGGCAACGGCACCACCAACAAACCGTGGTACTTGCGCGTGTTGCAGTCCACCAAGGTGCTTGACATATACGCACCCGCACGGTTCGTGTGAATCATTTCTTTGTCCAGACTCCGATCCAGATTCACCAGCAGAGTCTTGTCAAATTGTAAATAACTCATTGTACCTGATTTTATAAATTAAAAATGTCAATTGTCAACTGTCAATTATCAATTATCAACTATCAATTATATCGTCCGCCGTATTTCTCCTCCGCGTCCGCTACCATCTTTCGGATGCTCTGTTCCTCCTTCTTCGGACAGATCAGCAGTACTCCGTCGGCTTCGGCTACGATATAGTCATTCAGCCCTTTCACTACCGCCAGGTTTCCGCTCTCCAGTGTCACCACATTATCGCGGCTGTCGTAGTACATCGCCTCGCTCTTGAGCGTCACATTCCCCTGTTCGTCCTTCTCACTCAGCTCATACAGCGATCCCCAGGTTCCCAGGTCGCTCCAGCCGAACGAGGCCGGCAGTACATATACATTCGGCGCTTTCTCCATCACTCCGTAGTCGATCGAGATATTCGGACACGACGGGAAATTAGCCTGTATGAATCCGTCCTCTTCGGCCGTTCCCATCAGCGCATCGCCTTTGTCAAACACCTCCGTTACTTCCGGCAGGTATGTACGGAAGGCCTTGTCTATCGCACGCAGATTCCAGAGGAAGATACCGGCGTTCCACAGAAACTCACCACTCTTCACAAACACCTCCGCCAGTTCCCGATCCGGCTTCTCCGTAAACGTTTTCACCGAGAAAATCGTATCTCCTTTCACCTTTAACCTTTCACCTTTCACCTCATTCAATTCGTCCGCGACGAATTGAATGTACCCGTACCCCGTCTCCGGCCGCGTGGGCTGCATACCTAAGGTCAGCAGACTGTCGTTCGCCTCCGTGAACCGGAATCCCTGCTCGATTACCTCGCGGAACCGCTCTTCCTGCAGTATCAGATGATCACTCGGCGCTACTACGATATTCGCCTCCATCATTTCCTCCCCTCGCCGGCGTATCATACCTTTGATATGCGCAATCGCGTATGCGATACACGGCGCCGTATTCCTGCGTGCCGGCTCGCAGAGCACCTGATCCGGCTTCATATCCGGTATCTGCTCCAGGATCATCTCCTTGTACGCTACGTTTGTTACAATCAGGATATTTTCTATCGGAATGATCGGACGGAAGCGATCCACCGTCATCTGCAAGAGCGACCTGCCGGTTCCGAAGAAATCCAAAAACTGTTTCGGTCTGCTGTTGCGCGAGAAAGGCCAGAACCGGCTACCGATTCCGCCTGCCATAATCACGCAATAATTTCTCTCATTCATATCTTCTTCTTATAAAATCCTTTCACTTTTCACCTTCCACTTTTCACCTTCCACTTTTCACCTTCCCAATTTCGCTGCAAAGATACAACTTTTTTTTGACATACGCAAGCGCGCACGCAAAAAAAATCAAAAAATCGTCATTTTTCTTCCAACTGCCTCCGAATAACCGTCTCAATCACCTCTTTTTTAATCCATCCGTCTAAATCATTCTCGTTAATCCGATCCTTAATTTTCTGCTTCCGATTCCATAATGTCCGTAGCTCTTGTTGCATTAGAATGCCGATGCTTTCATTATCCAGTCCCACGATATATAGTGTCAGGAATCGCAAGTCCTCTTTGGTTAGTTTTGGGTATCGGGATGGTAATTCAAAGAGTATGTTGCCAAATATGGTTTTGAATGCATCTTCAAACCGTTTCCATTCTTCAGGATTGGTTAGTGTTCTCCTATCCAGTTCTTTAGCCAACCATTCCGGCATAGGACGATGGTGTATGTCTCGTTCTTGTTTCAGTTTGGCGATAAACTGCACGCGTTCTACGAATAGTTTCCGGAGTTGTTCCTGCTGCCCACTGAGTGTGTTCCGTAGATTCTCGAGATGAGTGCGGGCCATCTCTTGCTTTTGCTCCAGAATTCGTATTTTGGCGGCTTTTGTCTCCTCTCTGGCTAGTGCTTCTTGTCGTTCGGCCTCTGCCTTCCGGCGCTCGGCGGTTTCTCTATAGCGCTCCATCTCGGCTTTTTCCTGCTGTCGCCGGATGACCTCTGTCCGATGTCTCTGCCGCAAGATAATCTCACTCGCGATACCGACTATCAGCATCACTAATACGAAACTCATTGCTATCATTATCCATAACCTCTGCCGCTCAATAGTCAGCCTCAGCGTCTTCTCCTGCTCTCGTTCAAGATCATACTGCCGTGCGATTGCATACGTACGCACTTTGGTGTCGGTTTGTATTTGGCGGCTTTGATTCTCATAGACGTTTCTTAACCGTGTATAGGCCTCTTTGTATTCATTGCAATCGGCCATATACCGGCTGTATAACGCTTCATATTGCTCCTTATTCCATACATATAGTAAGGTATCGCCTGCTAATAGCTGCATGTAGTGAACCGCTTTGTCTGGGGCGTTATGGATTAGCCAATATTCGGCGGCGAAAGCGGCATATTGAGTTAGATGAAAGGTGTCAGCTAAAAATTGACTGAATAGTAAAACCGAATCTGAATCCATGGGTAGGATGTTGGATAATCGCTGCAGACTTATATCCAAATACAAAAGTGTGTCCCCGCAATTCTTGGCATACTCTTCAGCCTTATGATAATAGGAAATAACGGTGTCATCCGGCTCTGTAAGTGCTGTCCGGGCGATATCGCGATAGCACATGGCGGTACGTCTTGTGTCGTTTAGGGATAGAATGTGTGGCAGAGCCTGACGATAATATTGATTAGAGATGTGATATAGTTGTTCCGATTCGTAAGTGTATCCTTCTCCGTAATAAATCAAACCGGTCAAAGGCGTATCCTTGTCTAAATAGGGTATGAGTGATTCTGCTTCTTTCAGATGTCTGATAGCGCCTTCGGTATTATTGGTGAATAGGCATTCTATTCCATATACGTAATGCGCCCAACATGCGTAGCCTAACTGCCGGTTCTGATGAAAATATTCGGCAATTTCCATCAGTTCGGGGTTCGGAACCTCTATCTGATTCAGCCGCTGAAGGGTATGTTCATGTAGTAAATGCCATAATTTTTTGTCTTCTTCACGCAGCAAAACGGTGTCCATTTCCTCCAAAATCAGCTTAGAACTGTCCGGGAGGCTCCAAATTAGGCTTTTTGCGTGCATAATCGGCTCACTTTCTGGTTCGGTAAAATGACCGCAACTCGCTGATATAAGGGAGATTGTAGCAACATACACCCCCGAGATCATGGCTATCGTGAGCCGGGTAAGTTTTTTATTTTTAGTCATGATTTTTAAAAATTAAATTTCAGTTTTCATCGGATTTTTATGACGTTCAATTTTCATTCATAGCGAAGGCGGGTAAGTTTTATTTTTTGTCATATCAATTATTTTTTGTACCTTTGTCGCCGATTTTAATAACCGTTCACGCTGCAAAGGTACAAAATTTTTGCGACATGAACAAATATTAACCAGAAAAAATTACTTTTTATGAAAAAGAAACATTTTTTTATTGAGGTATCACTACGTTGTAGGTCCTATTGACTATAATCCTCTTTGGGAAAGGTAATCGATTACTCTTTCCCCCTCCGCCCCCTCTGTCCGCTTGGGCGTACAAACCTAAATCTTCTCATAAAATAAGGGATATCCCATTCGGGCAGAGGGGCTTTTGAAGAAATTGTAAAAACAGCAAGCACATAGAGGTGCTTGAATAACAAAAATTATTAACAATAAAACAAATCAAAATATGAAAAGAGTTCTATTTAATCTTAAAGCTTTAAGCTTTAGTTTGCTCATTGGAGCGTTGTTTATTTCTTGCCAATCCGAAGAGCCGGTAATAAATCAACCTGATATGCACGAGCGGATTATCGGTCAATGGGAAGCAGAAGGGTGGTCTCCGTATGATAAAAATTGGACTATCACCGAAGACTCCATATATACTACGGTTCATACTAATGGAGAGACAAAGCATGAATTTTGTTTGAGGTATGAATTAGTCAATGACAGTACCATTTATTTTGTCCGTTGTTGGGTCAATAAGGATGAACCTCATTATGCCGTGAAAACGAAAATTAATTTTGATGATGAAAATACATTAACCATCTATGACTTTTCTCCAACGATTGCAGAGGTATATCCTCCCCGATTTGTGCCAATAACTCTAAAAAGAAAGTAATGGAAATAAATAGTTTGTTATGAAACGTCTATTTTACTTTGGCATCGTTGCCATACTGAGCCTCGGACTGGAGGGGTGTAAGAAGAATAATGAGGTAGTAGAGAACCCCCAAGTAGCTGAAATACCTCCTTCGCCTTGCGCTCTGTACGTGGGTGATTGCGGAGACCAACCCGATTGGAGCCGGCCTATGGGAATTCCGGCACGTATAACGGATGATGATTGGCTGGACTCTACGTATTTAGATAGTGTGTTTATTCACCATGATAAATTGCAAGCCGAATATATGGGTGAAAACCAACTGCGAATCGTTTGGAGTAAGTATCAACAATGTATGGCTAAATTGGTAACTCGAGCCACCTTGGAAGAAAGTGTCATTCAGCTTTTCTATCAAGATACAGCTTTTGCCATTGCTGCATGCGAATGTGTATACCCCTTATATTTCGACTTCGACAGCTTGGCGTATGGTCCCTATACAATCATCGCCGGCGGCGTAGAACATCTTATCGACTTCCAGCCTGATATGGAACCCTACGATTATAAGTACAAATGACATTCCCCACCCCTCCGCTCTCCGTAAAACGAGGGCGGAGGGGTGCAAAAACGCATTTTGCAGCCTAAAAGTTTGCATATTTGAAAAATAAATTGTAATTTTGCAGCCGGAAACGTTAGAAAATGAGATAAAATAACAAGCAGAAACGTTAAGTTGTTCCATCTAAAGCCAGGAAACGTGTGGAAACGCTTTTCTCACAGTTGGTTGACCAATTTATGGTGCATCGCAATTATGCTAAACAACAAGTAGGACTGTTTGCTCGTATTATCAGCAAAGTAAGCGCTACTACCATCCTACAATACATTAATTTTATTAACAACAAACCCATTGGAAGAATCAAATATGCGCTGGTTTAATTCCGCCAACGGGTTTATAGGAATATGAAAGCAGGCAAATACTATATATTAATTCCCGTTTTGATTCTATGCTTGTCTTCGTGTGAAGATGAATATGGATTTGGTTGGCAGAGTGGGAGCGCAGTTTCTTGGGATTTGTTGATTAGAACCTCAGATACACTTATAGTTACGTATCCCAAATCTGTTAGATCGGATGACGGCTTGCATGTATATGCCCCGACAGTTAGAATAGATTATGATACTATTTTAGTGTATAATGACACCATTTTATGGGGAAGTCATTCAATAAATTCAGGCGATTATCGGAATTTGTATACTACATATCAACGCATTACCCATCGTGAAGATGTAAAAATCTTATATTATCCTTTCTTTTTAGGCAGCCAACATATCCGCTATCATTTGGATGATTCAACTCATTATCCTATTTTCGACTCGGTATCTCAGTTAAAACTAGATTCGGCTTTTGAAAAGTACGGATATTTACTACCGAAAAATAAGGATTATTTGAAATTGGAATTGAAATCTTTATGACAAAGTTTCGGATTATGAATGTGCTGTATTTTCGCAGCTGCAAACCAGAAGTATAACCTTATAAATTGAAAAATCTATGAGAAAATTAGTATTA
>CAMJDT010000034.1 GCA_946404495.1 uncultured Bacteroidales bacterium | reverse complement strand
TTGTCAATCAGATTTTTCATAGCTTAATTTGCTTTATGTATTGAGCATAATTTTATATTTTGTGTTTTCCGCATTGAACACATATTAACTGCTTGTGTTTTTTACATTGAACACAAATCCACTGCAAAGGTACTGTTTTTTTTTGATATACGCAAGGATTTCAGCAAGAAAAATGCATTTTTCACACTTGAGCCAGCATTTTCTCGAAATAAAAAGGGCGAGACTTGCGACCCACCCTGAAACATTATTTATTTGTAGATCTTTTCCCAAGATTTAGTGACAATATTTCTGAATGGTTCTTTCTCGGAGCGAGGGATGAAGTTTCCGGCATTGGGAGCATAGTGCTTAAAGTTGCCGCAGAGGGAACAGAATCGGCGATAATGTTCCCGGAGTTTGTCTTCCGTAAGCAAATTGAATGACGAGACGCCATTGTGTCCGTTCCGGACTCTGTCAATAGCCCCGCAGACAGCACAACCGTAATAGCCGCGCGCATTCAGCCCAATGCCGCAGTATCCGGCTACCCAACAGGCCTTTGAGAAGTCGGCATGGGCAAAACGATTGTCGTCGATCGGCGCGTCATTGAATGGAGAGAAGTAGTCAATCGTGTTGGTTGTCTTGTAGGAATCGTAGTCAATGACTACATTCTTGAACCTACTGCGCGCCTCATCGCATAGTTGCCGCGAGTGCTCTGTGTAACCATTTGAGACGACCTTGATGATGGTTTGTGGCGAATGGTTATCCGCATAATCCTGCAGCAGTTGCAAGATATTCAGGAAATCTTTGTGCAGGGTTGGTTCACCTCCCAAAACATTGATCTGCTTCCATTTCTTGCCAAGACGAACACTTTCTGCAACGAACTGCTCGATGTCGCTGATTTCCATCTGTTCGGAAGTCGGTGCTTGCCCACACGAACGATTGCAACCGGCACAGTGCAGGTTACAGCGATAGGTGATATCTATCTCAATGTGCTCAAAGTCCGGACGGAATGTTTGCCGATTCTTAAATACACACGACGGGGTCAGTGGCTCTTTGTTGATGATCTCGGCAATGCATTGCTGTTTGAGTTCCCTATCATTGTCTCGGGTTGCGTAGTCGCGCTCATAGAAATAGTTGATACCATCCATCTGAATGGGGTTTTCGCACATCTCCACGACAGGAACCATCATCGCATAGTCGTCACATCGCTCCAGCCACGGCTTGCTGCCGAGTTGCACTTTGTCGATTACAGAATGCTTGAAATAAGCGAGAGGGACCGAATCAAACAGGTACTTGCGGAACGACTTAAGATGCTGATAGACATTACCCCCATTGCGCGTTCTGGGTGCATGGAAATCTGCAGGGTAGCGATAGTGAGGTTGCAATCTGTAGGTCTGATGCACTCGTCCAAGGACGACATCATGATGGCCTGTTTCATACAATTGTGCAAGGTCGCGCAAGGCATCTTTTCCTATCAGGGCATCATCACCGTCAACCATGACAATGACTGAATTCGGATTGCTGCAGTAGTAATGAATCGCGCGATAGACATTTGCCATGCGTGCCTCCTGATGTTTGGCACTCACAAACGTCACTTTGTCTTGATAGGGCTTGATAAGATGCTGAATAAAGACCGACAATCCGTTATCGGAGTGGGCATCGTACAGGATGACTCCAAAATCGTTGTACGACTGGCTGATGAGCGAACACCAGAATCGCAAGAAACGCGGGATTGACACATTTCGGAAACAGGATACAACGACCATCTTCTCGTTTCGCTTTGGCAGACACCAGTCGTAGAATGAGCCTTCGCAGTCAAAGCCTCCGTACTGGCAGTCGGGTAAGTGCAACTGCTCTACCCGATCGATCATCGTCATCCATGCGTACGGCAACTTCTTTCGATAGTTCTGCGGATGGATGTAGAACGTACGATTATCTCCCCCGCGGACAGAACAATAGCCGGATTGGTGTTGATATTGCTCAACGCTACGGTGCCATGACAAAGTAAGTCTGCCTGTCCCGTCTAAGGCATTAGGAAATGGTCGTTGCGCAAATAAACGATGTTTGTCTATCAAGCCCAAACGAACTTCCGGAACAAAGCCACCGTTATCAAATCCGAAATATTCTTTGGATTCGCGGTTGTAGATATTGAAGCCAACGGATAGTACTTTGTCATTTTGCTTGAATTGGTTGAGCATATCCGTCAGATAGGAGTGCATCAGGTCTTTTCTGCCGATTATGACATCGGAATCCATCTGGAGGATATAATCGCCACAGCACTGTTCAAAGGCATAGAGCTGCGGAGCAACAGGTGTTTGGTTAACGGTGTGGGCAAAGTGAGACTCAACGGCAAACCAACGACGGTTGATATCCAAGGTCTGAGAGTCATCAAACACGATGTATCGGTCAATGACCTGTTGCGCTTGCAGACGCAGGGCGATGGCTATCATGTTCTCCAACGTGCCTTTAGCGTGGTACTCGCGCAAGAAATCGCTTTGCTTGGTGTCAATCGAGAGAATGACTTCGTAGAAGGGGTTGGGAGAAGACAGTTGCCGAACTATATGCTTGACGTTGGCTTCGATGGTTTGCTCGTCCTGTGCACAGGTTTTTATCAGCAGACTGACTTTGTCAGTCAATGGCTGCAACGGAGTATATACCACAGCAATCTGCTTGGGCTCGAAGTAAAGATTGTCGCTTAGGAACAAATCGGATGCTGAAACATCCGTCAGCAGTTTGTGCTCTTTGAGTTTGGCAAAGAACAATTGCTCCAAATTGGGAAGATCAGCGGATGAATAGGTATCGCCATTCGGCAGTGCGCGGGATTGATACCTGCTGACTGCTGCAGCCGATTCGTTGAAGATGACAGCAGCAAACACCTTGTTTACAAACTCTCTTGCACCTGCCAGTTCGGGGAGATCAAAGTTATTGATGGCACTTCTACGGAGTTTCTGAAAGTCCGACTGCGGCAACTTGTCGTAGTAGTGACAATACAGATACATGCGAACACACATGTTCAGGAACAGATTGTCGGTGTATTCGCTTGCCTCCATATCCACGAGCTTGATATGTTCGCCAACCCGAATGAAGTTCTGCGGCTTGCAATCTTTAACGGCTATCTTGTTTTGGAAACACTCTACCAGGAACTCAATCGCTTCTTGCTCGGTATAGTTGTTGCATTGCTCGGATGGCTCGTATTGGTATTTCTCAACGATATAGTCATCAACCTCCAAATAATCGTTTATCCCGTAAAGGGTATTGCAGTTCTTGATGTTTCGGAAATGAGAGATGTTGCGCAAGATGTTTTCTTTGTTCCTTCTGCCGATATGAATCTTATAGACATACTGATCATCGTGGTACACCACTCCGTCTCTGCCTTGCCCTAAATAGACCGGATCCGTGACGCCCATCCTACACAACAGAGCCGACAGGAAGAGATCCTTTCTGCGCTGCATGTATGTTTCGCTCTTCTTGTTCTTGGCCGTTACGCTGCCACCCAGGTCATAAATAACCGGCAGCAATTTGTCGGCAAAGAAGATCTTGTAGGTATCCTGATTGAGCAGATATTCCACAAACAGCGCATGATCTTCGCCGCTTTCGATTTGCGGATAAGGCAGGAGTTTGCATGGGCGAATAAAGAGGTTGCACGACGGAAGCTCGCCTTCAGGGATGCATTCCGACATTTGCTTAAGGCGCGACAGGATATAACCGGGATCGGCAAAACGCTTGTGGGCGACATTCGTTCGCTCAATGATTACCCCACCCTCGCGCAGGTAATTTCCGGCAGAAATGATATCGGGATGATAGGTGTCGAAGACTGTTTCTATCTTTGCCAGTTCTTGCGGCGAAGAGTATTCGTCATCGGCATCCAAACGACCTACCAGCACACAATCGGGAATGTTGTCTTGGATATAGCGATTGATGTCATTGCGCGTTTTTACGACGTTGCTGTTATGTAAAGTGAGAACCGTTACTCGGCTGTCTTGTAGCAAGTCGGCAATCACACGTTGCCAATCATCGGAGGAATTATCGTTGGCCAGGATTACCTTCGGTTGTCGCTTTACGTGCTCTTGCCCAAGGATGGAGGTGAGGCAACGTCGGATCGTTGACGCGTTATTGTGCATGGCGACTCCGATGGCTATGACCTGATTGGCGATGTGCTGCGTCACGAATTGGCTGATACCGCTTTCAATGGAAGTTTCAGGATGCCAATTCAGCAACATTCTTGCCTTCGCGTTATCGGCGATGGTATAATCGGGTTCGACGAAGTGAAGCGTATTGTATTCGGTATGTATCCTATTCCCGTAGATGGCTTGCGTGACGTCAATCACCTCATTCACGGAATGATTCTTACCCGAACCAATGTTAATAATCTCTTGCAGATTCTTAGGGACGAATCCTTCCACGCACTTAATCGTTGCATCTACTACATCATCGATATAGGTAAAATCCCGCTTTTGCTCACCGCTGCCGTTAATAGTCAACGGCTGGTTATTGGCGCAATAGGCAATACATTTACCCATTAACGTTGAATATTCATTTATGGGTTGATGCGAGTATCCGTACACATTAAAGAATCGCAGAATCAACAAATTGGATGAGGATTGAGCAAATATATCTTGCAACAGATGTTCGGCTTCCAGTTTCTGCTCTGCGTAGGGAGAGAGGGGGTTAGGCAACAAATCCTCATTCATCAAGATGCCATTCTGCTGACCATAGACGGATGAAGATGAGGAGAAGACAAAAAGACGAACAGGATTCTTTGCGGCAATGGTGGCCAATATTTTTGTAGCAACCACGTTGGCATCATAACTCTCCGTCGGATGGTCGAAGGAGAATTTGATGCGCGGCAGTGCTGCGAAATGAAACACATACTGAGGCTGAAGGCGATCAAAGAGATTCTCGAGTTCCGTTTCGTCGTTTAGCGAGAGCCGGACAAAATGGAAATTCGCGGCATCAGCAAAGTCTGCGATGTTGTCCAACACTCCGGTTGACAGGTTGTCTATTCCGGTCACATCGTACCCCAACTGCGTGAATGCACGTGCCACATGCGAACCGATAAATCCGCACACACCGGTAATCAGTACCGATGTATTTTGCCGGAACAGCGAACGTATTTGCTCGGCATTCGGAAAGCGGAATAGCTTCTCTGCACGCTTGAGCGATTGCGTCAGTACAGGCCAGGAGAATAAGCGGATATGCTTGCGGTAGAAGGTATTCAGACCGGCTCGTTTGGTGTAGTAATTGGAAGTGACGGTATTGGCAGAAGCGTAATAATTGATGAGTTTCTGCGGTATAACGGTGATGTTCTCATTGCCGAATCGCGCCAGGAAACGTATCATCAAATCCCGATCCGTTGTAGCGCATAACGACTCATCAAAGCAGCCTATCTCTATGAGTCGCCTAATCTTGAAGCACATGTTACTGCCTTGCACGCCGGGATCTTTGATCAGGAACTGCTCGACCGTTAAGTCCTGCCCGGTAAACGCAGAAACGGAATCTGCATCCGAGCGTTGGATATATGCAAAAACAGCATCAGGGTTGTCGGAAAGATGATTATAGAGTGTTTCTATGTAGGTTTCGTCCCAACTGTCGTCATCATCCAAGATGGCAATATAACTCTCTTCGCCCAATAAATCGTTTAAGAAGTATATTCCGGTGTTCCACGAGCCTGTGCCGGACATATTTTTTGTTCTCTGATTCTTGAGGTAGTATATGCGGCAATCGGCTTGTATGGATTGTATCCGTTGTTCAATCTGCTGACAGACACAAGGATCATTATTGTCATCCACTACGACAATACAATCAGGCAAGATTGTTTGATGGAGAATAGACGATAATGACAGCGAGAACAGGCTATCTATTCTATTCATCGATGTGGCAATCACAGCGCCTATTTTTCTATCAACAATCATCTATTACCTGTGTTGCGCCATTGCAATATGAGTTATTACCTTTTTTTTACTTCTCAAATTATGGGACGCTTCTCTGCAATCCCATTTACCGTCTCAGATCTGGCGCTCCCGATTTACGTCGCGGGAGGGGGACATATTTCAATACTGCTACGCGTTGTAGCACTTTTTTAGTTATCAGAAAGCAACTCTTTCAATTGCTCCTCGTCCGGAAGCGCCTTGCGGAGTTTTTCCGGCATATCAGCTGCCGTTTTGTAAGTTGCAATTGGGTCGCCACCGGCGACTGATTTTCGGCAGCCTTTGGCTGCCATTTTTCTTGATCCGCCATTTCGGCAGCCGCTGGCTGCCAAATTAACAGTTTGTCTAAGATCACATTTTGTGATTTTAAAATTTCCACAGAGACGCTTCTCTGCGATCCCATTTACCGTCTCAAATCTGACGCTCCCGATTTACGCCTCGGAGAGGACGGTGGATTTTTCTTTAGTATCAGCGTTTTCCGTATAACTTTCTAATTGTGGCAACGGCGTTGCGCAAAACGGTCAAGACCTACAAGCGACTCTCGTAGGCTTCGTGCATTTGTCTGTGGTGCCGAATCTCCCATTCGTAATCTATTACTTGGCTTGCTGTATCTGCTATATACCGCATCGCCCTTTGATCATTTTCTTGTGCCGACATAGTCATTTTTCATTTCAGCCTGCAAAGATACAACATATTTTTCAATTATGCAAATTTATTTGCAAATTTTAAAGGGATATGGCCACAAAAATGAGACGAAGAGAAAAAACATGAAGAAATATTTGTGTATGTCAAAAAAAAGTTGTAATTTTGCAGGCTAAATGTGTGTACATACGTGAAAAAGATACAAAATATACTATTTATAGTGCTCGTTTGCGTGCTCGCAGGCGGGCGCATGCAGGCGGGTGAATCGGGCGGTGCGCAAGCAGGCGAGAGGAGCGGTGCACGGGCTGGCGAGAGGAGCGAGTGGAGCGAGGAGAGAAAGAAGACTCGGCCGTGGGTGATTGATCCGCGGGAGGCAGTTATGGTGATTGACTCGGTGCTGTATGTGTGCGACTACCCGTACTACGTCTATTATCCCGACCCGCGGACGGGGCCTCAATGGCATCTCTACACCTACGACGGCGAGGTGCACAGTTTCTACGACTGGGACGACAGCGCCGGAGCCGTTCTTGGTATGCGCTTGCAGACGCTGACGCTACCGGCACCCAAGGTGGATCTGCCGGATGTGATGACGGTGTGTCAGGACGGTTCGAACGTGACGATTCCGCTGACGATTCTCAGCGGCAAACCCGACACCTTCCTCATCGACTACTCTCCCGATATGGCCGCTCGTATCGGCAGGCGTTGGGACGCAGGCAAACTGTCGCCGGAGACGAACGAGATCGTGCTGAGGGATATTCCGCTGATGGGTGTAGGTCATAACTACGCCTACCTATCACTCGGCGAAGTGCCAAACCCGCTGGAGGAAGATGCCTGCATGACGCTGATGAAATACATCGACCTCAACTTCGAGTTAGGCGGATACCTGCATCAGAAATACGGTCGGCTGCTCTTTGTAGACAACAACCCCGATAACGGCGTGATACCGGCAAACCGTAAGTTGCTATTCACCGGCTATCAGTGGTATAAGGACGGTAAACGGATCGAAGGCGCGACGGAGCAGTTCTACACCGAGGACGGCAAAGTGCTCAAAGGCGAGTACTACGCCGAGGTGACGGCTACGGACGGCATCACCTATAAGTGCTGCCCGATCGTCATGACCGGCGAGGAAGAGAACGCGGAGGCAAAGAAATGCTGGCGGAACGGAGAGCTGGTGATAGAAGTGAGGGGGGAATATTACGATCTTAGAGGGAATAAGATTAATTGATAATTGAAAATTGAAAGTTAGATTAATCATATTGGTGATGCTGTTGGCGGCGGTGACGGTGCCGGAGACAGTGCAGGCGGCTCAGCGGACGGATACGGTGAAGACCAGCGGATTGTACGTAGAGGTCGGATCCGGATTGGGCGTGAGTCAGATGCGCTATAATCACTGGGGCGAAACGGTAAGCGGAGCGCGAATAGAGAACCGGATCGGTTTTCCGGCGCTGACGGCTGATGCACGGGTGACGTGGTTCTTCAACGAATACGTAGGTATATCGGCGGGCGTAGGTGTATCCACCTTCCGAAGCAAGGCAGCCCTGACGGAGCCGTACACGGTAAGCGGTACGGACGAGGACGGCGACCTGTACACCGTGACATTGACGCCGCGCGACTGGTACGAGAGGCAGAGTCTGACGATGCTGGAATTGCCGGTGTTGCTGCGATTCAAATATATGCCGCGCGGGATCGGATTCACAGGCGCCGCGGGCGTACGGTTCGGATTCCCGGTGCAGAGTAACTATAAGACCAACACGGATGCCACATTCGAACAGGTATTGCGGTACGACAAATACGACCTGACGGTACCCGGACCTATACCGGGACTCATGAGCGGCACGGAGTTTCCGTACCTGAACGCACCTATCCCCGCTACGATGCTCAAGACGCTGAACTACAGCGCCTATATAGAGGCGGGTGCCAGCTTCAAGGTGCACAAACGGCTGGATCTGCAGTTGGTAGCTTTCTGCACCTACTATGTCAACGACCTCTTTGCCCCGCACGAGCGCGTAGCGTTGGGTTTCAATAACTACTACGACCCCGAAACCATCTATCCCTCGCCGTGGACGGAGGACTATGCGGGTGTGCTGCTGACGGACGAGGCTCCGAGCCTGCATCCATGGGCTGCGGGATTGAAACTCACGCTAGGTATCTATACGGGCCGAGTGAGCGGCCAAAGAAGTCTGGTGGAGACCGATCAGTTGATACCGGAGTTGGAGGAGTTGCGCCGCGAGCTGGAGAAAGAGCAGATCAAGCCGACAGATACCAGCGAGATACAAGGCCGTCTGGTATCCACCAGCGAGATGCAGATCGCCCGCGAGACGCACGCGACAATGGGACAGATCGCCGAACTGGATTCGGCTACCTTCTATGCGCAGCCGCAATCGGTGGTAGAACGCGAGGAGGAGAAACCCGAGGCTCCGCTGAAGAAACTGACGACGGAGGTCGTGAAGAAGGGTTCGCGCCTGGCTCAGATCAGTCGTCGTCACTACGGCGATCCGGCCTTTTGGGTCTATATATACGAGGCGAACCGTTGGCAGATACGCTATCCGAATGTGCTGATGCCGGGTATTGTGCTCGTGATACCGGATATCACGCCTAAGTTGGAAGGCAAGACCCGCAAGGAAGCGATCGCCGAGGCGAAGGCGTTGGGCGAAGCCTACCTGCAGGAGAGCCTGCTGGAGCAAGGAAAGTAATTGATAATTGATAATTGACAATTGATATTTAATTGATAATTTACAATTGATAATCACTATTTTAGGTATGAGAAAGAGATTAGGAATATTGTTGATGCTGGCGATAGGTATCATGGCGCAGGCAGCGGGCGTATCCTACCAAGTGTGGGACGGTTCGGTGAGTGCCGTGACGAAGAGCGGGCGGACGTACACGGTGACGACTGCAGCGCAGTTGGCCTGGCTTGCGCAGCAGAACAACACAGAGAACGGCTACGCAGGTGACACTATCCTCATAGCCGCTCACATAGACCTCAACGGACGCACATGGACGCCGTTGGGCACCAAAGCGAAGCCCTTCAACGGTGTGCTGGACGGTCAGAACCACCTGGTACGCGGTCTCAGCCGCTTTAGCGGTACGGAGGGTGTCGGACTGGTCGGCTATGTAGGCACGAGCGGCAAGGTAATGCGCCTCGGTATATCGGGCGGACAGATCCTGGCCAACAACCAGCGTAAGGTAGGTACCGTTGCGGGCGTGAACGCCGGACTGATCGCGCAATGCTGGAACATGTCGGAGATCGCCGTAGCGGGAACATGCGTAGGCGGATTGGTAGGCGAGAACAACGGTACGATGCGCGATGTATATAACGCCGGTATGATCTTGCGGGCAGCCGATACGATAGGCGGTCTGGCGGGTATCAACACCGGTACGATCGAATACGCCTACTCGACGGGCTATGTGCATAACGGCTATGCCCTGGTGGGCTACGACCGCTTGGGCAGTCACTACACGCAGTGTTTCCACGACCGCAAGCTCTACTATCAGGCTGCAGGCAGTCTGGAGAGCGGCGTGAACAGCGTGGATAGATCGGGACAGATGTGCAGTCTGTTTCTCAGTCGCGCCGCGTGGCATCATCAGAGTAAGCTCTACCCCGCCCTCACGGGATTTGAGGCAACGGACGCCTCGCTGCTGTCGGTGAGTCCGATGTGGCTCGATACGACAGCGACCAACCCGCCGGATCACGCCAACGACCTCTCGCAGAACTTCAAGGTAAGCACCCTGAACGGTGTTGTGTGGTCGTGCCGCGAGGAAGCCGGAACGACCTGGATACAGATCAGCGGCGAGAACGCTACGGTGAAGCAAACCTGCGACGGTGCGGACGTGCTACTCAACGCCGACCTCGGCACGGAGCAGAAGATTGTCTATACGCACCCGCGGCGACTGAACGATTTCTATCCCGGCTACTTCCAGAAGAAAGCCGGCGCCTACGACATGTGGTGCAATCCGTCGAATTTCCCCATCAACCAATATACCGACCTCACTCCCGCCTCGGAGGGTTGGAAATACGGCAGCTACCACTATCAGGTCATCTTGGACAGCATCAATCCGGGTACGGGCGATACGACCTATCTGAGTACACTGTTGGCCGACACCGACCTGACGGGACTGATGGCTTGGTTCAACAGTTACACCTACCCCGCTACCGTAGCGGGATTCTACCTCATCCGCGTTTATTCGCACGACGAGCAATGTGCGCCCGACTGGACGCTGATGAACGGTGAGGGCTACGCCTTTGAGGTGTTCCGGGAGTTTGACTCGGGTACGATCGTCAACGACGAAGACACGGTCTATGGCACCTCGGCTACCGTCAATGCCTACAGCCTGACGGAGGCGTCCGGCGGAGGCGGCACGATCGGCTATACCTGGTACGTAACGACAGGCGGTCAGCTGCAGGAAATCGAGGGACAGAACAACAAAGACCTCACGGGCTACGAAGTGACGGCACCCGGCACCTATGTATTCAGCCGCGGCGCCTACGACGAGTACTGCGAGACCGTTCCCTCCTCCACGCTCAACCACGGCACCTACGTGCTCGTGCTGCGCAGCGAAGTGGATCCGGGGGCTGTCATCAACACGCCGGCGACGCGCACCTACTGCACCCTTGCGGATGCACAAAAGGATACTATCTACGGCACGCTTCCGACCGGCGGTACGGGCAACTATACCTATCAATGGTACATGGACGGCACGCCTATCGCGGGCGCGACGAAGAAAGACCTGGCGCTACAAGATGTAACGGGACTGACAGCAGGCTCGACCCACGTGTTCACCCGTGCGGCCAAAGATGACTCCGGCTATACGAGCCTCAAGCCGTCGGCGAACAGCGTCACGGTCGTCATCTCCGCAGGCTTCAATGCCGGTAAGATCGAGAACAGGACACTACCCGACCACTGCGTAATGGGTTCGGGTGTGCAGACGATCACGATATACATCGCATCGGTGGTAGATGCTACGGGCGACGGTACGCTCACCTACACCTGGTACCGCGCCGAGGCGGACGGAAGCAACCCCGTAGTAGTGGGGCATAGCGCCGATCTGAACCTAAGTTTCCCCTCGTCGGATATACAAGCCGGCAAGACCTATATATACTACCGCGAAGTGGTGGACGAGACCTGCGGCAGCGATCCCGTTCGCAGTACCGGCACGGTAACGCAGACCTATACGAAGAACGACCACAAGGATTCGCTGCTGATGGTCTGCTCGTCGCTGATGCCGCTCACGGTGTTCTACCCCGATCCCAATGACGGTCCGTACGTGCATAAGTTCACCGTGGACGAAGTGGGTGTGCCATACACCTTCAAGGACATGACGGGCGGCAGCGACTGCTATCCGACGATGACAATCACGCTGGATACGATGGCTTCGCCTGAGATCCGCGTGGATTCGGTAGCCAAGCTCTGTCAGGACGAGGGAACGATCACGATCTACTACGAGGTGCTGCAAGGTTGTCCGGATTCGTTCTATATCGAACTCTCCCCCAGCCTGGCGCGCTATTTCGACAATAAGAAATACATCACCGGTACGATGGACGCCAAGTGTGCGGGTGAGACGGGTATGATCGTGCTCAAAGACGTGAAACGAATAGGGATGGGAACGAATGAGCTGTGGGTACAAGCCGGTTATCAGAAAGATGCGCCGGGTCAGGAGGTGTGCTTCAGTATGATGCATCATATGCTGCTCGAGGTCAATGTCGGCGGCTATATCTACCAGCGATTTGATAAGGTGCTCTTTGTGGACAACCAACCCGACAACGAAGACCGATTGACCTTCACCGCCTATCAGTGGTATAAGGACGGCGTGCTGCAAGTGGGTCAGACGGGTCAGTACTACCAGGAGAACGGTCGCACGCTGCGCGGCGTCTATTACGCCGACCTGACGGCGATCGAATACGGCATACAGACCACCTACCGCTCCTGCGAGGTCATTATGCCGCAAGAGGGAACGGCTTCCGTAGCCGCAGAAGGCGAGGAGGAGGATGCTTATATCACCATCTACAACGATCAGGTGGTGATCGTACGGGATAACAGGATGTTTGACATGTTAGGGAGGGAAGTGAGATGAGAAGAACGATTGTACTACTGACACTGGTCAGCCTGACGCTGTCGCTCAGCGCAAGTCACTACCCCGACTCCGTGCAACAGGCATCCAAGGAGCAGGAACGAATACGCAAGGGTTGGAACTTTGAGTTCGCCGGCGGCGTCGGTATGTCGCAGTTAGCGTATCAGACCCAAGGAGATGCAGCGGCCAATGACCATATCAAGAACGGACTGGGTTTTCCAGCCTGGAATGCCAATATCGGCATTGGCTACTACTTCCTGCCTTGGTTCGGACTGGCAACAGGAGCGCATTTCTCGACCTATATGTCGAATGCTACGATAGAGGATGCCTGGCAGTTTGATCTGACGGACCGCTACGGCGACCGTTACACGCAGACCCTGACGCCCGAGGGCATCAAGGAGAAGCAGGAAGTCTATTACGTTGAGATACCCGTTGCTCTGAAGTTCCGCGCGATGCCGGAAGGCAAAAAAGTGGGCTTCATCGGTACGGCTGGCGCCAAGTTAGGTCTGCCTATCATGAACCGCTACCGGCTCAACGATGCGGCTACGCTCAAGAATCAGGTGTATTATCCGACCTACGATCTGACCATGAACGGCGATATACCTACGGTATTGGAGGACGGCGTGATCAATCCCTACTCGCGCTCGCTGACGACCACACAGATCTCTACGCTCAACCTGGCGGGCTACGTGGAATTAGGCGTGCTCTTCCAGGTACACCAACGTGTAGATATAGGTCTGAGCCTCTTTGCCAACTACTATTTCAACGACCTCGTGCCCAGCAGCGGACGTATCCCCTTGGGATTCAACAACGTGCTGCCGGAGGGCGAATACGAATCCACGCCGCTGCATGAGAATCCCTACTCGTCGATATTGAATACGACGGCCGTGAGTTCCGTGCATCCCTGGTCAACCGGACTGAAACTCAGTTTCCAGATCAATGCCAGCCGCACGGATGCCCAACTGGAGTATGACCGAAGGAAGCGTGACAAGAAACGCGGAATCCCCGAGGAGGAAAAGGAAGAGAGCACGGCTACGGTAGAGGTAGTGACGGTAGTACAGACCATCGACAGCGCTGCGCTGTGGGCGAAGCATTGCGAGGAAAACAAACGAATGATCATGTATCTGGCCAACGAGTGCGGTATCGACCTGGCAGAGTTGGCCGGTGCGCCTTCTGCTCATGTGGCGCCGCAAACCGTCATTATCCACGACACCGTTTATATCGAGCGTGTAGTGGAGCGCACGATAGATGCTACGGCAACGAAGAACGCCGCAGAGCTGTTGGAGGACGAACTCAGTAAGGCCGTCATCTTCTTCGACTTCGATAAGTCGGAACCCAAACTGGAGCCGGCCGATATCCTCGTTCGCATCGCGGCGATATTGAAGGAGCATCCGAGTCAGAAGATCTACGTCAACGGTCATGCCTGCAAGTTGGGTTCGGACAGCTATAATATGCGCCTGGCTATGCGTCGCGCCAAAGCGGTAGCGGCAGAGCTGAAGCGTCTCGGCGTAAAGGACGAACAGATGATCGTACAGTCGAAGGGTTCGAAGGAAGCCTTCCGTTACAACGGATTGGAGCACCAGCTGTCGAAAGACCGCCGCGTGGAGATTATACCCGTCGGATTAGAGACGAATACGAATGTAAATATACCCAGTCAGTCCGTTCGCACCACAACAGCCGCAAACATAGAGACCACGGAGGTCGTACGCGAGGGTTCGCGTCTGTCGCAGATAGCCCGTCGACACTACGGCGAACCGATGTACTGGGTGTATATCTACGAGGCGAATAAGGATGTCATTTCTAACCCGCAGGATATCCAACCCGGTATCACGCTGCGCATCCCTGACCTTAATACTATTACCCACGGACGCACGCGTGAGGAAGTACTTCGGGAAGCGGCTCAGAAGGCAGAACAGTATAAAAATATGCGATAAGATACAAAAAAACGAAAATAAATTTGCGTATATCAAAAAAAAGCAGTATCTTTGCGGCGTTTTAGTATACACTACGACGAAAACAATTAACAACAATACAAATTTAATAGTAAAGATTGTATGAAAAAATCATTCTTTTTTGCAGCTCTGATGATGGTAGCTGCTATGTTCACGGCTTGCAACAGCGGATCTGATCCTCTGAATGACTCCACGAAGCTGTGGCCTGCTTGCGATGCTAAAGGCGAACGTTGGGGTTATATGGATGCATCGGGTGTCTTGACAATCACTCCCATGTATGACCATACCAGTTATTTCTGCTGCGGTTACGGACGCGCTGTGGTTGGTTCGAACTATTTCTTCTTGGATAAGAACGGCAAAACCTCACAAGGAACTTTGGATCTGTCCGAATATTGCGACGAATTCTTCTACAACAATTGCCTCCGTTACAGAGTAAACGGTTTGTATGGAATGTTGGATAATAGTTTTAATCCCATTATACAACCTATATTTGGAGATTTGGGAACCATGACCAAAGATGGTCTTGTTTTAGCTCGTATGCACGATAGCAATCCGTATGACGACAACGATGAGAAGTTTGGCTACGTTAATAGTAAAGGTGAATTCGTGATTAATCCCACTTTCGAATATGCAAGCGATTTTGTAGATGGTGTAGCCGCAGTATCCGTAGGTGAAAAATGGGGTGCTATTAACACAAAAGGCGAATACGCATTTACTGCAACCTATGACAGATTAAGAAGCCTTGGCGAAGGTCTTCTTGCTTTCGTTTCTGACAAAAATGCCGCAAAAGTTGTCTATGGTATTATAGACACAAAAGGTACTGTCATCGTTCCGGAACAATATGTTAACGTAAAAGGATTTGCAGATAATGCCCTTTGCCCTGTATGTAAAGATGACAAATGGGGTTATATTGACAATAAAGGTGCTCTGAAGATCGGTTGCAATTTTTACCAAGCAGCACCTTTCTATGATGGCTATGCCTGGATTCTTCGTACAGAAGATTCCAAATATGAACTTATCGGAACCGATGGAAGTAGTGTATTAACTCTGGGTGAAAAGGAAGTGCCTGTAAGTGTATTCGAACATGGATTCCACAATGGTCTGTGCCGTATTAAAGTAAGTGGTGATAAGAGCGATACTTACAAATACATTGATTCCAAAGGTACGACGGTTTATTCTTGGACAATTGAATATAACTATCCTGCTCCCGCACGCGTGATGGGCGAAAGAAAGATGAACATCGCCGAGATGTTTGCCGCTACACCTTACGGCCCGCGCTTCATGAATAAATAAGACAATCTTTTTCCTAAATCCCGCTGCCGTGTGGTAGCGGGATTTTAGTAAATGGGAAACGGCTTTGCCGATCGTTTGAGGCTGAAAGCCGAAATAAGAAATGACTAAATGGTAAATTTAATATCATGTTTACACCCCAAGATCTTCAACAACTCACCCGTCAGGGTGTGACCGTAGAGAAAGTAGAGGAGCAACTCAATTGCTTCCGTACCGGTTTTCCCGACCTCGATATCGTAGCTCCGGCATCGACCAAGAAGGGTATCCTGGCGCTGACCGTAGCGCAGGCGGATGCCTTCATCGCATTGTGGGAGAACTACCTCAAAGAGGGACACCAAGTAGAGAAATTCGTGCCCGCCTCGGGTGCTGCCAGCCGTATGTTTAAGGCGCTGTTCCAATATCTGGAGGACGGCGTTGAGACCGCTGAGATCAAGCAGTTCCTGGAGGGCAAGGATAAGTTTGCCTTCGGTCCCGAACTGGAGGGCAAGGAGGGTCAGGAAGCGGTGCGCTACCTGCTGCAAGATATGAACTACGGCCGTCTGCCGAAAGGACTGCTGCTGTTCCATAAATACAAAGATGCACCCCGCACGCCTGCGATGGAGCAAATGGTAGAGGCTGCGCTCTATGCCGCTTCGGCAGCCAAGGAGGGCGAAGTGCCGGTAGCCAAGCTGCACTTCACCGTATCCGAAGAGCACCTGCCGCTGTTCCGTCACCACGTAGCTGAAGTGCTGCCGATGATGGAGAAGAAATACAATGTGCGCTACGATATCTCGTTCTCCGTGCAGAAGAAGAGCACCGATACGATCGCTGCCAATGCCGACGGCACGCCGTTCAGAAATGCCGACGGTTCGCTCTTGTTCCGTCCGGGCGGACACGGAGCATTGATCGAGAACCTCAATGAGCAGGACGCAGATATCGTCTTCATCAAGAATATCGACAATGTCGTACCGGATCGGCTGAAGAAAGACACGGTACGCTGGAAGAAAGTGCTGGCGGGCGTGCTCGTAGCCGAACAGAAACGCGTGTTTGACCGCCTGAGTGACCCCACTATTTCGGACGAGGAGCGTGCACTGCTCGACCGTCCGATCCGCGTCTGCGGTGTCGTGAAGAACACCGGCGAACCCGGCGGAGGTCCGTTCCTGGTTAGGGAAGAAGACGGACGTATCAGTTGTCAGATCCTGGAGTCGTCGCAGATCAAAGACCCCGAACTGATGGCCAAATCCACTCACTTCAATCCCGTAGATCTGGTTTGCGCATTGCGCGACAAGGACGGTAAGGCCTATAACCTGCCGGAGTACGTGGACGAGAAGACCGGCTTCATCTCGCATAAGTCGAAGGACGGCAAAGAGCTGTTGGCACTCGAGTTGCCCGGACTATGGAACGGCGCGATGTCTAAATGGAACACCATCTTCGTACAAGTACCGATCTCGACCTTCAATCCCGTCAAGACCGTCAACGACCTGCTGCGCGATGAACATCAGTAATCAGGAAATCGAACGCAAGTTCCGAGTAAAGGACGACTCCTATAAGGAGTTGTCCACTCGGAGTGTGCGTATCCGTCAGGGCTACCTGACGACCAACGAGAAGAACTCCGTCCGCGTCCGTCTCTGGGACGATCAGGGCTTCCTCACCATCAAGGGTAAGGCAGCCGCAGGTCATATCGGACGGTTTGAGTGGGAGAAAGAGATCTCGAAATCGGATGCCGAAGCGTTGCTCACGCTCTGCACCTCCGGCTATGTGGATAAGATACGCTGGATCGTACCGCTGGACGAAAGATTGGTCTGCGAGGTAGATGAATTCCTCGGGCTGAACGAGGGATTGGTGCTCGCGGAAATAGAACTGCCGAGCGAGGATGCCCCCTACCCCGTGCCCGAGTTTTTGGGCGAAGAAGTAAGCCACGATCCGCGCTTCTTCAATTCCTACCTCAGCCGAGTGCCGTACTCTACTTGGCACTAGGCATCCTGGGAATCCTAGGAAAACTAGGCCTCCTGGATAAATTTTTCCAAAAATATTTGCGTATATCAAAAAAAAAACGTACCTTTGCACGCTAAATAGGTTTTCACGGGCAGTTGTCAGCCCGTGAACCGTAAACAGTTGTAAGTTTATATGATAAAAATTACGTTTCCGGACGCATCGGTCCGTGAGTATGAAAGCGGTGTGACGCCGCTGCAAGTAGCCGAGAGCATTAGTAATCGCCTCGCACAAGAAATTTTAGTAGCCAGCCGTAGCGCTCGCCTGAGCGAAGACAAGAAAGACTGGACAATCGTTGAACTGAACGCCCCCCTAACAGAGGACTGCGCCTTGCGTCTGCACAAATGGGATGACGAAGAGGCTAAGCATGCCTTCTGGCACACCTCTTCTCACCTGATGGCGGAGGCCTTGCAGGAGCTGTATCCGGGTATCCAATTCGGTATCGGTCCCGCTATCGAGAACGGGTTCTACTACGATGTAATGCCCCCCGAAGGCACCGTTATCAAGGACAGCGACTTCCCCGCTATCGAGAATAAGATGATGGAGTTGCGCGCCAAGAAAGAGCAGCTGCAGAAGCGTGCTATCACGAAGTCGGACGCATTGAATCAGTTTGAGAGTTGGGGTCAGCACTATAAGTGCGAACTCATCAACGACCTCGAAGACGGTACAATCACCACCTATACGCAGGGTGCCTTCACCGACCTCTGCCGCGGTCCGCATATCCTCTCTACCGAGCCTATCAAGGCCGTGAAGATTCTCTCCTGCGCTGCCGCTTACTGGCGCGGCGACGAGACACGTCCGATGATGACCCGTATATACGGCATCACCTTCCCCAAGAAAGCGATGCTGGATGAGTATCTGACGCTGCTGGAGGAAGCCAAGAAGCGCGACCACCGTAAGATCGGTAAGGAGCTGGATCTGTTTATGTTCAGCGAGATGGTCGGCAAGGGTCTGCCTATCTGGTTGCCCAAGGGAACGGCACTGCGCCTGCGTCTGGAGGACTTCCTCAAGAAGATCCAGAAGCGCTACGGCTACCAACAGGTGATCACTCCGCATATCGGAAGCAAGAACCTCTATATCACATCCGGTCACTGGGATCACTACGGTAAGGACTCGTTCCAACCGATCACAACGCCCGAGGAGGGAGAGGTCTATCTGCTCAAGCCGATGAACTGCCCTCACCACTGCGCCATCTTCAAGAACAGCCCGCGTAGTTACAAGGATCTGCCCTTCCGCTGCGCCGAGTTCGGTACGGTGTACCGCTACGAACAGTCGGGTGAGTTGCACGGACTGACGCGCGTACGTTCGTTCACGCAAGACGATGCACATATCTTCTGCCGCCAGGATCAGGTGAAGGAGGAGTTTATCCGCGTTATGGAGATCATCGAGATCATCTTCCGCGCACTCAACTTCGAGAACTTCGAGGCACAGATCTCGCTGCGCGACCCCAATAACCGGACTAAGTATGTAGGTTCGGACGAGGTGTGGGAGAAAGCCGAGCAAGCCATCATAGAGGCCTGCCGCGAGAAGAACCTGCCGGCTCGCGTAGAGTACGGCGAGGCTGCCTTCTACGGTCCGAAGCTCGATTTCATGGTCAAGGACGCACTCGGTCGCCGTTGGCAGTTAGGAACGATTCAAGTGGACTACAACCTGCCGGAGCGCTTCGAACTGGAGTACGTAGGCGAGGATAACCAGAAGCATCGTCCCGTAATGATTCACCGTGCACCGTTCGGATCGATGGAACGCTTTGTGGCTGTGCTCATCGAGCATACGGCCGGTAAGTTCCCGCTCTGGCTCACGCCCGATCAGGCTGTGGTACTGCCTATCTCCGAGAAGAGCAACGACTATGCCTGGAAAGTAAAAGAGATGCTCGAGGCACAAGATGTACGCGTCATCGTAGACGACCGCAACGAGAAACTCGGCCGTAAGATCCGCGACAACGAGCTGAAGCGTATACCCTATATGCTCATCGTAGGCGAGAAAGAAGCCGAAGAGGGCAAGGTTAGCGTACGCCAACAGGGTGCCGAGGAGAAGGGACAGATGAGCGTGCAGGAGTTTGCCGATTTCGTCAATGAGACGGTCAAGAAGCAGATGAGCGCGTATTGATAGTTGATAGTTGATAATTGACAATTGATATTGACAGATAAAGGTATGAAGAGACTGCTATTGATAGTGCTGGCCTGTATGTCGCTGAGCGTTTGGGCGGACAATAAGAAGATCGCTCTGTTGGAGCCCCGCATTGGCGACGGTTCGACCGAAGTCACCGGCATCGAGAAAGCGATGATCAGAGGCGAGCTAAGAAAGGCTATCGTCAACCACACGGGCTACGAGGCCTTCACGCGCTCCGACATCGACCAGATGATGAAGGAACAGGACTTCCAGCGCACCGGTAATGTATCCGACGGCGATATCCACCGTTTGGGCGAGATGTCGGGCGCGGACTATATCTGCGTAGCGACCATTACCAAGTCGGATAGCGAGTTCTATATCGAAGCCTTCCTGATCAATATCGAGACAGGCGCTATCTCCAATCCTGCCTCGCAGTACGGCGAATTGATTAACGGCAAGCTCGGCAATATGTTGCCTGTTTGTCAGGCCTTGGCGCAGGAATTGCTGGGCACCCTCTCTCCGATGGTGACCACTATTTCTACGCCGGCTATCACGCCAACGGTAACGCCTACTATCACGCCGACTGTCACACCGGCGACCACTACGCCGGCGACGACGACCTACCAGTCGTACGACGTCTATCGCACCTTTGGCGACGGCTTTGTCGTTTGCGGCAACCAGAAGACCAACTACGAGGACAATGCTCTTGCCCTCGGTACGCTGACGGATGCCATCAAAGGCTGGGAGCAGGTGCGCACGGGTGCGATCACTGAGACCGGCGACGGCCTCGTCATCTACGGCAGCAACGGGTACCAGTTCCAGGGCTGCGGCAGCTGCACCGGCATCAAGGATAAGGTCGGCAACTACAACAACGAGCGCAAGCGTATCGCCGACGTCGCTATCAACAAATACGGTCACTACGTCATCATCTACGAGAAGAACGGCTACGGCAGCAACGGTCTGCCCTCCAAGTTCCTCGATGCACTCAGCGAGCGCAACGAAGATGGCGATAAGATCCTGTCCGTATCCTTGGACGACGGCGACAACTGGGCGTACGTCACGGAGAAATACTTCCGCGCGTCCAATCAGGGTGACCACGACTTCATGAAGGAAGCTACCGATAAATTCGGCATGATCAAGTCAGTCTGCATTACGATGAAGGGAATCGTTGTCTGCTGCGCCAAGGGTATCTATTTCAAGGGTGTGCCCAAGGGAGTAGTCGACCGCATCCTGGATATGTGCAACGACGGATACTACCCGCAGGTGGTTAAGTTCACCGATAGCGGCACCTGCCTCATTACAGACGGCGATAAGCACTATCAGTACTACATGTAATGATGGAATGTTGTAATGTTGTAATGATGGAATGATTTAATGATGTATTGATGCATTCCGGCGGAGTTCGGCGAGGATGATGGCGGTTGCGATAGAGACGTTGAGGCTTTCGGAAGTCTCAACGTCTTTTGGATAGGAGGGTATACGTACCGGATCGGTGATGACACGGCGTACCGTTTCGCTGATGCCGTTACCCTCATTACCCATTACTATGACGGTTCTCGATTCTCGGTTCTCGGTTAGCGGGGATTCGTATAAATCGTGGCCGTTGAGCAGCGTTCCGACAATTTTAAATTTTAAATTTTGAATCTTAAATTCCTCTATCCACGATACAAGATCCACGTACTCTACCCTTACGCGGGCGAGCGCTCCCATCGTTGCCTGCACGACTTTGGGATTAAAGCAGTCGGCAGTATCGCGCGAGCAGACGAGTCGGCGTACGCCAAACCAGTCGCAGGTACGGATGATCGTTCCCAGGTTGCCCGGATCCTGCACTCCGTCCAGCGCGACGATGAGATCCTCCGGCTCCCTTTCACCTTTCACCTTTAACCTTTCATCGGGGCTTCCCCGAAAAATCTGCTGATTTTTGGGGTCCCCTTCATTTTTCCGAAAGACGCCAATCACTCCTTGCGGTGTGCGCAGTGAGGACATCTGTTCGATCTCCGTGCGGGTAGCGTTCTCGCCCTCGCGGAAGAGATAGACGAGGGGGAAGGCTTTGCGGATTTCCTCCACGCACTTGTCGCCTTCCGCCACAAAGAGGTCGTTTTCGTCTCTGTATTTCTTCTGCTGCAGGCTCCGTACCAGTTTGATCTGCGCCTTGGTTACATGTTCCATCATTTGACGAAGCGAATAACGGATTTGGTATTATCGACCTCTACGCGTCCGAAGCGGCGGAAGACGGACTGTCCGAGCAGCAGCGGTGCGTTTTGGTTCTTGACGATACTGGCCTTGATATTGGTCAGCACGATATCGCCTACGCGTACCTCACGCAAGTTGATGACCGTACCCTCATGTATCTCGCCGGTCGCGGTGACGTAGTTCTGTTTGCCCATAAAATCAGCCTCCGTCAGGTATCCGTTGCGCAGCATGAAGTTGGCCTCCACGTTGGAGAGCGTCACATCGCTCGCGCCGGTATCGAAGACGAAGTAGAGTTGCAGTCCGTTGATGGTGCACTGCACTTGGTTCACCCCACCCTGCTTCTTGAAGGGTATCTCCGTCACGCCGCTCTCGCCGGTTTCGCCCTGTTCGCTCTGGCGTATCTCATCGATATCACGGAGTCGAGCCTGCTCCATCTCGCACATGAGTGCCAGCCAGGCGGGGTGCCTCTCGATGGTACGATAGCGGAAGGCGTTGTAGCGGGAGAAAGAGCGCTGACCGTGTTCGAATGCCAGGCGCATATAATGCACCGCGCTATCGGGAGCATTGAGGCAGGCATAGAGTTCGGCCAAGGTTAGGAATTGGTCATCGCTGTGCATATCCGGCCGCACGGAGTCCACATATTGCTGCAGTTCGTCGGCTTTGCCCAAGAGTGCATTGATATACGCCCGTGTGAGGGGGGACTCCACGTTATCGAGCGCCTCCAGATAATCCGCACGCGCCTTATCCGGCTGATTCATGCAGTCATAGAGTTCGCCGCGGTTGAAGAGCATCGTTCCGATCGAGTTCTTATCCGCCAGCACGATAGCCGTATCCATATAGCGCATCGCCTCCTCGTAGCGACCGAGCTGCAGGTACGAACGCGAGATATTGCGATAGACATATTCGGCATTATTCTCGCTAAGACAAAACTTCAGCTGCTCGATGGCCTTCTCGTATTGGCCGCCGTGCATGTAGTTGTTAGCGGCAGCGAAATGCTGTGTACTGTCCTGCTTGAGTTGGCGCAGCATGATTGTCTCCGCTTCGTCAAACAGTCCCAAACGGACGCATATCATCGATAGCAATTCTTCCTGATCCTCATCCAGTTTGGTTGCCCGCTTCTGACTCAGATAGGCTTCCTTATACCTACCCTCCGAGAATAATATGCTGGAATAGTACGCGATGCGCATCGGATCGTTGGATGACTCGTTGACAAAGATGCGCGTTGCCGCCAATAGGAAGGGCAGTTCGCGGCGACTGAGACTGTCCTGTGCATACTGCTCAGTGCTGTTCATATTGAGTATCTCGAGGTACTCGCGCGCGGCTTGCAGCACATCGCCTTTGGCCCAAGCGATGCGGAAGAGCAGGTAGTGGGCTTTCTCGTTGTCGTCCGGGCTGAGCGCGAGCGACAGTTTGATGCGTTTCTCTGCATTCACGGTGTCGCCCTTATCCAGGTAGTTCTCTGCCAATACGGCCTGCACAAAATACTCCTCCGGCGCATTGTCCAAGATGCGCTTGAGTTGCACCTCGGCTTCGTCGTATCGGCTGAGTTCGCGATATACATCCGCCAGAGAGAAGCGGTACTGATTATTATCGGGTTGGAGCTTGACGGCCTGCTCGTAGGCAGCGGCCGACAGCGCGTATTCGTCCACCTTATAGTAGATATCTCCCCTTATGCCGTATACGAGTCCCAGCCAATAGCTGTCCTTCTTCGGCAGGTATTTCAATGCCATCTCCGAGGCCTCCAAGGCACGGGCATATTGGGCAAAGGCCCGCTTGCTGCATATCTCGGCTATCACAGCCCAGCAGTAACCGTCCTTCGCATCTTCCTCCACCCCGGCCTGCAAGGCGGTGAGGCAACTCTCGTAGTCATCCTTCTGGTAGTACTCTTCCGCACGTTGGAACCAGTACGATTTCGTATTCTTTGCGGCAACCATCGGCAGCGTCATCAGGGCTGCCAGAAGTAGGAAAATATAGCGTTTCATTGTTTGTCCTCCGTTAACTGTTCATCTACTATTCTTCTCATCTCACTCGTCTTCGCCTCGCACTCCTGCATGAGTTGTTGGAAGGCCGGCATTGCGCGCAGTCCGTCCAGGTCCGTATCGTGGTTCATGTGCGGGATCGCCAGGAAGCCCTTTTCCACAGCCTGACGCAGGTATTCTACCGCCTCGTCGTTGCGTCCCGAGAGGGCATAGATGCAGGCGGTGTTGTAGCAGGTATTCTGCGTGGATCTCTCCGTCACATCCTCCGCGGCTTTCTCGCAGGCTTTGTCGTATTCGCCCAGGCCGTAGTACTCATCGGCGCGGAGCTCGCGGCCGAGAGAACGGTAGAGGGCACAGGCTTTATCCTTCACCTGCTGTAGCGCTGCGCTGTCGCCTAAGGCACGGTATGCACGCGCGATGCGGAAATAGAACTCCACCAGCTCCGGATCGGCTACCAGTGCGCAGTAGTAATCATCAATCGCTTTCTCATACTCGCCGGCTACCATCCATCTATACGCCCTCAGCAGATACGGCGAGCCGTGCAGCGGATTGAGGCGGATAGCCTGCTCTACCATAGCATCGCCCGTAGCGATGTCCCTGAGGTCGTTGTAGTAATAGTCGGCGGCGACGATATAATTGACCGCATTGGTCGAATCCGCCTTGATGGCGCGATCGTGGCAAATCTTGGCGCGCGTAAGGTCATTGAGTTCATTGGCGGCAATAGCGGCCATCTTACGCCATACGTGGTCCATATCCTGGATCTGCATCGCGCGGTAGAACTCCACATAGCCTTCTGCGGGACGCTTGTTATCGACGTATATCTGTCCGCGCATTAGTCCCCACCAGGGCATACCCTCGTAGCGTTTTTCGTATACGCGCAGGCTGTCGATCACGCGATCCATATCCGTGCTGTCGGCGATATTGATTACTGCATTCAGCAGGTCGCCCGTCTGAATCACGGCAAGCGTCGTGAGTGCCTCGTGCAGAGCCTCGTCGTATTGCTTGAGTTGGAAGAGTGCACGCACGCGAAATTCGTAGGCATACGGCAGCATCTTGGCGGCGTTCTCATGTTTGGCGGATATGCGTACGATCTCATCGGCCGTCTTGAGCGCTTTCTCGTACTGCTGCGTTCCCATATATCCCTCGAATAGCAGCGTAAATCCGTCTACCTCGCCGGGCAGCATCTGGATGGCCTTGATGCCTAAGTTGACCATATCTTGGTAGCGTTCGGTCTTGGTATAGAACTGCTCGTAACGATTATAGACCTTGTAGAACTTAGGCGCTACTTTGAGGGCGCGCGCGAGGTACTGCTCCGCCTCCACGGTGTCCTCGGCTGTCCAGTAGAAGTTAGCCAGCATCATCAGCACCTCCGGCAGCACGCGCTGGTCGTTCTTCGGCAGGTACTCCACGGCCTGGTTGGCAAAGCGCAGCATCTTGCTCGGTGCGCCTACTTCGTTGCAGATGAACGACAGGACGGCATATGCCATGCCGTTCTTGGGGTTGTTGTTCAGTTCCTGACTCAGGGCATTGTACGCCGTCTGATAGTCACTCTGCTGCCAGGCTTCCACGGCGCGACGCATCGCGTAGGTGTCGGTCGTGTTCTGCGCCGGGAGCATGAGCGAGCTCAGAAGCAGGAGAAGGAGATAACAAAATCGTTTTATCATAGGGTTATTGTTTTATTTGTCAAAGCTATATATATCGATGGTATTGGTTGCAGCATTGAGCACGGCCTTGCCCAGGTGGTCAAAGGCATGCAGCGAAATGATCAGCGGGGTCTCCTGCGCATTGCGGTTGTTGAAGAGCACGTTATTGAGCACAATGCCGTTCCCTACGCCCAATTGGCGTATCATCACCTGCGTCTGACCTATGATGTCCGCTTGGGTGATATAGTCATTCTTGAGCAGAAACACGCTCTCTACGCCCGATATCGTATTGATGACGGCGGCCGTGTCGAGTACGATCTTGAGGGGCAGACCGTTGCAGGTAACCTGCAGTTCGTACGCATCGTAGGTACGCGTCACGGGTATCGTCCATCGCACCGTGGTGCTGTCTGTTTGTTTCGTCTCCCTAAGCTGCTGAATCGTCTCCTTGAGGGTCGTATCGCCCAACTGCAGCGCCTCCGTGTAGTGCGCCAGGGCTTGCAGCGTATCCGCCTGCAGCAAGGCCAATACGGCGCGGGCGCGACGGATAGAGGTGCCGGTCTTATCGCGGCGCGAGATGAGCGACAATCTTAACTCCAGCGCTTCGGCGCAGCAGTCGGCTATGCGGGTCATGAGCGAATCATCCTCCTCCGGCTGCCAGCCTTGCTGCACGGCATCCGAGATGCAGCGTACGGCCTCCGCCGTGTTTGAGCGGGCCAAGGCGATACGCGCCTTACTGCATAGCATGCATATGTCGCCCTCGTTGAACTTGAGCCGATAGCTGATGCGCTCCTGCGCCTGCAGCGTGTCGCCTTCTATGAGGAGGGCGTCCACCCACTTGCAGTACGCCTCGCCGTCACCCGGGTGCTGCTTCACCTGCTGCGCATACGTAGCGCTCGCCGGATGCTGCTTTCCCTTGGCGGGAGCCGCTGCATAGGCAGAGGCGGTTAGAAGGCAGCAGAGACCTATTATATATTTCGCGTATATCTTCATTTTCGTTATTCTTTGATGGCGGTATAAAGTGTCGCTATTCCGAGGGAGAGGGGCTTGTATCGCGCATTTACGAATCCTGCGTCGCTTAGATGACGCGTAAACTCCTCGCCCCAACAGAAGTACTTGACGCTGCGGTTCAGGTAGGTATAGGCCGTCTTGTCGCGGCTGAGCAATCGCCCTATCGTCGGCAATATATGCGAGAAATAGAGGTCGTAACCGAAGCGTATCACAGGGTTCGCCGGATAGCTCAGATCCAGGATCGTCACCTGTTTACCCGGTTTCAGCACGCGGTACATCTCCCTTAGTCCGGCATCCAGATCCTGAAAATTGCGGCACCCGAAGGCGCAGGTCACGGCATCGAAGCTCTTATCCCCGAAGGGCATCTCCTGCGCATTGCCGTGTACGAAGTCCGCAGCGAGGTTTCGTTTCTCACACTTCGCACGTCCGATTGCCATCATCTTATCCGAGAGGTCGAGACCAGTGACGCGGCCTATCTTACCGCTACGGAGCATCGCGATCGTGAGATCGGCCGTGCCGATGCATACATCCAGTACATGCTCGGCAGGCGGCATCGCCTTGACGGTCTTCCGCCGCCAGATACGGTCGATATCCAGCGAGAGCACATGATTCAGCCCGTCGTATGAATCCGCTATCCGGTCAAATAGCAACCCTATGTGTTTCTTTTCTTCCATTTTAGCCAGACTTCTTATTTCAAATGCACAATCTTTACGTTTTCGGGATCTTGCAGACGAAGATGCTCGGCTAAGAGACGACGATGACAACGTTCGGGAGTTTCTTCGGAGCAGAGGAAACAGCAGTTGTCGAAATCGGCGACCTTGTAACGCTGGTTGATACGACGCTTGTTCATCAAGTCCGCAAAGACACGTTCGTACTCCTGCCAATCAACTTTACCGGCACGGTAGTCGCTGAGCAGTTCCTTCGTGGGAGCAAAGTCCGTGACATGGCGATAACCGATGTTACCTACCTGCTTGAGGAAATAGATCAGGTCGCTTCCTTTGGCAAATCCTGCCAGTTGGCTGCTGTTACTAATCCGCACATCCACAAGCGTTTGCACGTGATTTTTCTTAAGCAATTCAAAGAACTGCTCGGCTGATTTCTTAGTGAATCCGATGGTATAAAGCGTGATCATACGTAATACTCCTCCGTCTCTTGTTGGTAGGCTATCTCCTTGTTTTTCTGCCGGTAAGCAAGCACGATTTGCTGTTCCTTGGTGCATTCGTTCTCACCGAACATGTCCGGTGGTTGGATCTGAGGGATTTTCTTTTTGCGCACATATTCCTTCACCATCTCGTCCTGAAGCGTCTGGTGCGGAATGGTCGTCACCCTACCCTGTTCGTCATGCACGATATGCTGCACGTCCACGCCATGCTCGAAGAAATAGCGCGACACCATCGCAAAGCGATGACACTCCAGCGGGTTGGCTTCCGAACACATGAGTGAGATCCGATAGCCTTTGTGCAGTCCGTCCATGAGGCGCTTGACACCTTCCTGGAAGGCCGGAGTGAGTACCGCTTTCTCAAAATCCACCTTGTTATCGGCATCCAGCGCGTCCGTTCGTCGCGCGCCAAACTCATTGCCAAAATGCAGATAATGAATATGTTCGCGATTAAGCGCGGCTTGGAGCGGCTGCTGGTTAAACTGCGGTGTGTACTTGCTAGCCGGAACACTACGCACATCCACAATCACGTTGATGTGTTGCGCTTGCAGCATCCCGAGCAAGTCTTCGAACGTCTGATTCGAGTGCCCAACGGTATATAAAGTGGGGGCAGCCATTATCCTGCGTAGTTATTTCGATCGAGGGAACGGTATGAAATGGCTTCCAACATGTGCTTCCTCTGGATGTTCTCAGAACCTTCCAGATCGGCAATCGTTCGCGCTACTTTGAGGATTCGATCATAGGCACGAGCCGAGAAGCCCAACTTGGTCATCGTGAACTCCAAGAGTTTGTCCGACTCGGCATCCAAGGCGCAGTACTGACGAACCATCTTATTGTTCATCATGGCGTTGCAATGCACGAGTTTGCTGTGCTTGAAACGTTCCGTCTGAATGGCTCTTGCTCGGAGCACACGCTCACGAATGGCAGCCGAAGACTCTCCGGGCTGGTCGTCCCGCAATTGGTCATATGGTACTGCTTCTATCTCGCATTGGATATCGATACGATCCAATAGCGGCCCACTTATCTTACTCATATAACGATGCACTTGCGCAGGAGTACACGTACACGGATGCGCAGGATTGTTCTCGCCATAGTGTCCACACGGACAGGGGTTCATCGCTGCCACGAGCATGAACGAAGCCGGGTAATCGACTGTCTCCTTGGTGCGTGACACTGTGATATGCCGATCCTCTAACGGTTGGCGCATGACTTCGAGTGCAGAACGCTTGTACTCCGGTAGCTCATCGAGGAAAAGTACACCATTATGGGCCAAACTGATTTCTCCCGGATGAGGATTGGAACCTCCTCCAACCAATGCCGTATCGGTTATCGTGTGGTGAGGACTTCTAAACGGACGCTGCACGATCAATGCGCTGCTTGCTCCTTTCTTTTTGTTGGTAAGACCTACAATCGAATGAATCTTCGTAGTCTCCAAGGCTTCTTCCAAAGTCAACGGAGGAAGGATAGTTGGTATACGTTTGGCAATCATCGATTTACCGGCACCGGGAGGACCAATCATGATCATGTTATGTCCACCTGCAGCGGCAATCTCGACAGCTCTGCGCACCTTAAATTGTCCGCGTACATCCGAGAAATCAACGTCCGTCGGGAAAGCCAACTCATCAAACAGTTTCTGCGTATCTACTTGCGTTGGAACCCAAGGATCGTCCGGGTGCAACTCATCTTTCGGCTCTCCATTTAGGAAGTGGATAACCTCCTGTAGGTTCTTTAATCCGTACACCTCCAGGCCATCCACCACAGCTGCTTCTTCGGCATTCACTTCCGGCAAAATCAATCCCTTAAAGCCTTCTTTTCGTGCGCATAAGGCAATCGGCAGTGCTCCGCGAATGGGTTGCAGCGAACCATCCAGCGACAACTCACCTACCATCATATAGTGCCCTAACTCCTTGGATTTCATCTTCTCCCCTCCGGCCAGCATGCCAATCGCCAACGGCAGGTCGTAGAGCGAACCTTCTTTCTTGATGTCCGCAGGAGCCAAGTTGATGGTGTACGAACGATGCAATGCCTCCAAACCATTGACTGTCAACGCAGCCATGATTCGCTCATGCGACTCTTTGACAGACACATCCGGCAAACCTACCATAATGAACTCAAAGCCGGGTTTCGAGTGCACTTCAATCGTCACTTTCACGGCTTCGATGCCCACAGGAGCAGCACTATAGATTTTAATGAGCATAGTTATTCATTTTAAAAATCCGTGCAAAATTACTACTTTTTTTTGACTTGTGCAAATAAAATCGCTTTTTTTGCTAAAAAAAGTAAAATTATCAATTATCAATTATCAATTATCAATTATTTTTTGTACCTTTGCAGCCTGATTAATCCAAAACACGATATGAAAGACAATATCAATGCCTTAATCATGGAGGCGATGAAAAACCATGATTCCGTACGTACCGAGAGTCTGCGCGCCATCAAGGGTGCGTTCCTCAATTGGCAAACCAGCAAGGAGAATGCCGGCAAAGAACTGACCGAAGCGGATGAGATCCAGCTGATCAAAAAGATGGTGAAGCAGCGTCAGGAGTCGGTGGAGCAATACATCGCTGCCGGACGTCAGGAGTTAGCCGACGCGGAGCAGGCGCAGATCAACGTGCTGGAGACTTTCCTGCCCAAGGCTGCTACCGAGGAGGACATCGTTCGTGCTTTCCTGCAGGCCAAAGAGGCCAACGGCTGGGATGCAGAGAAACGCAATATGGGTCTCTTCGTCAAGGCCATCAAG
>CAMJDT010000033.1 GCA_946404495.1 uncultured Bacteroidales bacterium | reverse complement strand
GTGCCAGAGTGTCATCCAATTTTTCGATAAATCGGAGCAGAAGATATTCTCGGGCCTAACGTCCCGAGCACCTGACAAAGAGGGATTGTCCGAATACAATTCTTAGCCGCAAGGGCACGATTATTTCGGACGAAATGGACGGAGAACGGAGCACAGAGAGTATCATCGCAATGCGTTCGATCTGCACCGCCATGCGGAGGACGACGGAGTGGAAGTTATCGCCGAGGAGGTTGATGAGCGTAGCGTACTCGGTCTCGAGGTGTTCGCCCAAGCGCTCCTTCTGCTCATCTGTCAGGCTCCACTTGCGTTCGGGTGCGGATAGTAAGGATTCGTACGTGCGCAAGAGACGATTCTAATAACTGTTTAGGGTTGATAATAAGGTTTATTTTCAAATCGCCTGCAAATATACGTTAAACAAATTGTGTTTTCCAAATATTTGGGCATAAATCTGAATTTTTTTGCAAATATGCCCACATTTTTGAGGGTTTTGCAAATTTTTTGCCAAAAAATGTTTATTTTTCTTCCATTTTTTTCATATTTCGATTTTTTTTTGTATCTTTGCAGCCGAATTAGATAAGACCTGAATATGACCTACACTTTTTCAGCAAGCAGAGTGACCGGCGGTAATGTACTGTTCCCCGATCAGATCGTCATCAACGAGGAGGCGCAGATGTTCACCTATCGCAAGAAGAAACTCATCGGCTACGATGAGACCTCGATTCGGTTTTCATCGATCGGCTCGGTGTCACGCAGCGCGGGACTGATCTTCTGCGATATCACGATAGAGACCAGCGGCGGTGTGTCGATCCTGGCGAACGGATTCACCCGCTCCGATGCCAACGAGATCGTACGCATCCTAACCAACCGATAAACCAAGTAAATGAACCAATGGTAAATCAACTTTAACCTTGTATATAATAACCCAAAAACATCTATATAATAACCCAAAAAACTATTGAACCGTTATGAAAAAAAATGTTCTTCTACTCATCGGACTGATGGTATGCAGTCTGGTGATGGCGCAAGATCTGATTGTAACGCGCAGTCAGCAACGTATCGAAGCCAGAGTGACCGAGGTGTCGCCCGCCGAAGTCAAGTACGTGGATTACAATAATCAGGAAGGGCCAGTCTTCGTGTTGCCGGCTACGGATGTAGTGACCGTGATCTTCCAAAACGGGCAGGTCAAGGTCTTCGAACCCGTACCGCCTCAAGGGCCGCAGCCGAACTATCTCAACTGCATCCCCTCGCCGCAGTATATGACCCGCACCGGCGACATGTATTACTACGAGGGCTACGGTATGCGCGGCAAGGAATATATGGCGTTTCTGGAGAAGACCAATCCGTCGGCCTACAAGCAATACAAGAGCGGACGAAATATCAGTATCGCGGGCTGGGTGTTCTTGGGCGTAGGCGCGAGTCTGGATTTTGCTGCCTTCTGGGTGTATGCCCGTAGAGGGCCCAACCGGGCATTCATTGCTCTGCAGACAATAGGAACGTCCTGCGAGTTGGCCTGTATACCGACTCTCTGCGTAGGTTTTTCCCGCATGCACAGGACGGTAGATACCTTCAATGCTACGATCCGTAGCCAGGCAACCAAGCCCTATCTGAGCATCAATGCTTCCGAAAACGGACTGGGTGTAGCGCTGAAGTTCTAAGGATATTTGCAAAAATAAAGTAACTTAGGGAATATAGTAACTTCGGCCACCTCCCCCAAAGGGGACCCCTCCGAACTTACGTTCGCACTATCGTGCAAACAGCAATCTTTTATCGAAAAAACTGATTATATGCAAGCATACATCATTTTTTTCGACAAAATCTTGCATATTTGGAAAATTTGTAGTAATTTTGCAACCGGAATGCGAAGATATATCGTTTTGATACTGATAGGGATGGCGGCGTGCGTGGCATATGCGCAGTCAGCTGCGGAGGCAGATCGGCTGTTTCAGGCCGGTGAATACGCGAAGGCGGAGGTGATCTATGGCAAGCTCAGAGCCAAGTCTCCGTCGAATGCGTTGTATCAGTATCGTCATGCGCGCTGTGCGTACGAATTGGGCGATATGGAGACGGCAGCGGAGAGTTTTCGCAAGGCCGGCAGCCGGTATCAGCTGACGCACTATTACCTGGGCGAGGCGTGCATGAAACTGTGGCGTTTTGAGGAGGCAGAGGCTGCCTACCAGCGTTATTTGCACGCGCTCTCGGAGCCGAATGAGCGCGTAGCGCACGTGCAGGAGCAGCTGAGCAAGGCGGCGCTGTATCAGCGCTATATGAAGCACGTGGCGCAGGTGTGCATCGTGGACTCGGTGGAGGTGGAGAAGGATGATTTCCTAAAAGCGTACAAACTATCCGCAGAGGCAGGAAAGCTGTCGCAGGATAAGAACGGGTATATTACCTTCACGAATCAGCGCGGCGATAGGCGGCTGACGGTAGTGGAGCGAGAGGGGATGATGATGCTGGCGCAGAGCGAACGACTGGTGGACAGTTGGAACGAGCCGACACCGCTGCCGCGGACGGTGAATAGCAATACAGCGCAGAACTATCCCTTCTATCTCTCGGACGGCGTAACGCTGTATTTCGCGACTCAGGACAGCTTGGGCTTAGGCGGATGGGATATATGCGTCAGCCGGTTCAATATCGCGCTGAATACCTGGACCAAGCCGGAAAATATCGGTCTGCCGTTCAACTCGGAGGCCAACGACTATATGTATGCTGAGGACGAGAAGAGCGGGGTTGGCTATTTTGCTACGGATCGTTTCTCGGATCCGCAACACGTGAGGGTGTATACCTTCCTCTTGCCGGATCGGAAGCAGTATCTGAGGGATATGTTGCCGGATACGCTGGTGCGTTATGCGCGTCTGGAGGCCTATTGCACAGCCGCCTATCCGGAGGCAGGGTCGCAGAGCGTGGCGCATCATCCGGTAAGAAGGGTGGAGGAAGACGTGGAGCTGACGCCGCTGGAGAAGGCGGAGCAGCAGCTGGAGAACCTACGTCAGCAGTATGCCGATGGCGACGAGGAGGTGCGTCAGCAGTTGCGTCCGGCTATTCTTTCGCTGGAGCACGCAGTGGATAGCCTATACGAGCAATCCAAGAAAAAGAAGGAGTAATTCTAATAGAGTTTACCTACAATCCAATTGACGAACCGCTTGGGCAGGATGCGGTCGAGGAAGCAGAACAGGGCATATTGTGCTCCTCCGACGTATAGGGGTGCGGGGCAGCGACGCGTGGCGATCCGATAGAATTGGCGTGCCATTTGAAGGGGCGCCATGCCTCCCTGTTCGTCTTTCTCCATCGCGGCTACGGCCTTGTGGATATTGCCGTAGGCAGAGAGTCCCTCTTCGGATTTATGGCGTGCTGCGGTAAAGCCTGTGGATACGTCTCCGGGCATGAGCACGCTGACATGGATGCCAAACTCGCGTACCTCGTTCTGGAGGGCGAGTGCGAGGGCGTTGATAGCGGCCTTGGAGGCGCTGTAGAAACTCTGATAGGGGATGCTGAGTACGGCTGCGACGCTGCTCGTGAAGATGATGCGTCCGGCTTTGCGTTCGCGCATATAAGGGAGCACAGCCTGCACGCTATTGAGGGCGCCGAAGAAATTGACCTCAAACTGGCGGTGTGCATCTTCGGATGTGGTGAACTCGATGGCTCCGCTAATGCCGTAGCCGGCATTGGAGATGAAGACATCGATGTGTCCGACCCGGTCGATGATATCGCGTACGGCAGCCCGGGTCTCTTCGGGACGAGTGACATCGCAGGTGATATGACGGATGGAATCGGTGGATTGGCCGCTACGCGACAACTCAAAGACCTGCCAACCCTTTTCAGAAAAGAGTTGGGCAGTTGCTTTTCCGATACCGGACGAACCGCCTGTGATGACGAGCGTGTTCATCGTTCCGTGAAGTCAAAACCGAAATCGGGTGCACCTTTCTTGAGCACCTTAGCGATGATCTCAGCGGCTTCCTCGAGCACGGGTTCGGTGTGGGTCGCCATCATTGTGGTGCGCAGGAGGCACTCGCCCTCGACGCATGCGGGAGCAATGATGGGGTTGACATAGACGCCTTTCTCAAAGAGGCGTTTGCCGAAGAAGAGTGTATCGAGGGTCTTATAGGTAAAGATAGGCACGATAGGCGTGGGAGCATCGATGATGGCGATATCGCGCTTGTGGAGCTGCTCGCGGAAGTAAGCCGCTACGTTCATCAGTCGTTCGGGGCGCTTGGGGTCCTTCTGCAGTTTATGCAGCGCTGCGAGCGCCGTAGCTGCGCTGGAGGGAGTGATGGCCGCCGAGAAGATGAAGGGACGCGATACGTGGCGCAGGTATTCGCAGACCTGATGCTTGGTGAGCATGCAACCGCCGATGCTGGCGAGCGACTTGGAGAAGGTGAGCATCGTGATATCCACCTCGTTGGTGAGTCCGAAATAGGCCGCTGTGCCGCGTCCGCCGGGGCCTAAGACACCGAATCCGTGTGCATCGTCCACCATAACGCGAGCCTTGTATTTGCGAGCCAGTTCGACGATTTCGGGCAGTTTGCATATATCGCCGCGCATCGAGAATACACCGTCGGTGATGATGAGTTTGCCGGCATCCTCGGGGATGGACTGGAGTTGGCGCTCCAGGTCTGCCATGTCGGAATGCTTATAGCGAAGCATCGTGGCGTAGGTAAGGCGGCAGGCGTCGTAGATGGAGGCGTGGTTCTCCTTGTCGTTGAGGATATAATCGTCCTTGTTGCAGATCGCGGAGATGATAGCCAGATTGGTCTGGAAACCCGTGGAGCAGGTCATTGCGTCCTCGTAGCCGGTGAACTCAGCCAATGCTTTCTCCAACTCGATGTGCAGGTCGAGCGTTCCGTTGAGGAAACGACTACCGCTGACACCAGTGCCGTATTTATCCAGAGCCATGTGACCGGCTCTGATCACATCCTCGTCTTCGGTGAAGCCCAAGTAGTTATTACTACCTAACATTATCACCCTGCGTCCTTCCATCCTAACGACGGGAGCCTGACGCGATTCCAGCACATGGAAATACGGATAGACATCCATCTCATGCACCACTTTCAGACGATTGTAATCACATTTGTTAAATAAATCCATACCTTTTCTTAGCTATAAATATCTATTTATCCTCCTCTCCCTTTCTACCCATTTTACCAAATAGCCCGCAAAATTACATATTTTTCTTGAATTATCCAATTTTTTTACAAAAAAAATGCACAATTGATGTCAATTATGCACTTTTTTTCTATTTTAGGTGTCCAAAACGGGCTTACTTGCCTCCAATGACGAGTGTAGCGGCTCCAAGTCCTTGGGTCATGATCTTGGATTCGATGCCGTAACGTTGTTGCAGGAAGCGTTGCAATCCGCGCAGCCAAGTTCTGGCGTCGAGGTCGCGTCCGCGATCGTTCTGCATCGGTACGGTGACGTTCTCGAAGGTCATCTGGTTGGCCGTAGCGACCGAGGTGTTGAATTTACCGCGCAGGGTGTTGTCGGCTATCCATTCTTCGATAATGACGCCGAGTTCCTCGCCGTCGTAGTCGCTCTCGAGGTCGCCTCCGTCGAAGTCATCGAAGACGCGGATGCGGATCACCAGTTCGCGGCCGTTGCGCTGCACGTCGGTGAAGTGGGCGATGAGTTGGTCGGCAAAACTGTTCATATGTCCCAGTATAGCACTCTCGAGCATGATCGGCAGCTGCGCCTGCGAGGTATAGACGGGTTGGCCTGTACCGGTAGCGCCGGCTACCTGTTTGTCGGAGTAGGCGTCAAGACCTTGCAGCACGAACGACAGGGACTGCTGGCTGCCTCCGGCGACGGAGTTGATAGTCCATCCCATTTTGACCCAGATGTCGGCGTGTGCGACGTTCTTGAGTTGATCAATCGGCGACTCCAGGATGTCGGCACCCGATTTGGAGGTGGTCATCACATCCTCGGCGCGCTGTGCCTTGAGGGTCTTGAGTTGCGACTCGAGGTTCTTGAGCGGGAAACCGCGGTCGGCGAAGAGCGTATTGACCTGAGCGATAGCTTGCAGCAGTTCGGGGCTGGTGGTCACGGCTGCCATGTAATCGGGTTGGCCCTCAGCGGTAATGAAACCGTTCTGCTTGCACCACTGGTCGGAGGGCACCACCATGAGAGTCGGCACCTTGCCTTCCATGATTTCGTCCATCTTCTTGAGGACACCGTCCTGCTCGAGGCGCTGACGCAGTTCGTCTACCATGACGGTGACGATCAGACCGATCTTATATTCCTTGCCTACCTTGACCACCTGATCGGGTACACCGTTGCCCATCAGGGATACGTAGCGTTGGTAGAGTCCGCCGTCCTCGAAGAATTTCTCGAAGTAGGTAGCGAACCGCTCCTCTGCGTCGGGGTCGTCGATGAGAGGTTTGCGTCCGGGCAGACGTTTGCTGTCGTTGGAGGGTGCATAGCCGGTGAAGATGATACCGTGTACGGCATTCTTGCCGGCCTGCGAGGTGGCTACGTTGGCGTTCTTGGAGTAGGACCACACGCGCACGATGGCGCAGCCCTGCGGAGCCTGCCCGACGGCCGGTTGCAGTTCATAACGCCAATGACGGGTATCCTTGTCGGCTTTGGCTTTGGCTACCGCTTGCGCCCACATCGTAGCCGTCAGGGCCAAGAGGAGCGTGAGTAAGTAATAACGTTTCATCTCTTTCGTCCTTTCTTGATTTATTTCTCGATTAACAACAGGCCTTTATAGACCTTGGCGTTCTTGGTCTTGAAAATGGTGCCGCGGGTGGCATTCTCGTCTTGCTCCACGCCGTAGCGGTTGTCCCAGATTTGATCGGCCTTGATGGTAGGAATGACCTCCTTATAGAGGGTCTTACCGTTCTGGAAGACCATCTCCTTGACCACGTATTTCTTCTTGAGCGTCACGCCTTCTTTCTGTCCGATACCGGCGAGGATGCCGATGACTTTGCCTTTGGCGTCCGTCACGATATCCATTACCGGGGTATAGACGCGGAACTCGGGGAAGCGAGCCTGCAGCGTATTGATGGCATCATCCATCGTACGGGCGCAGGTGATGAGTATCTGGTCCGACTGCTCCATCTTGGAGTAGGCGCCGGCGTTGAAGGCCGTAGCGTTGTTGGTTACCGTCGGCATTGTGCCGATATACTTGAGGTGGAAGGTCTCGTTGTCGGCGAGGAAAGCGGCTATCTTAGCCGGGTCACCGGTCTCGGTGTAGTACTTCGAGAAGAAGGTGTTCTGCACCTCTTCGTTCCAATCGAGTTGGTAGAGGTAAGTAGCCTCGAGTACGGCGAATCCTTTGATGTCGAGCAGCTCATTGGTAGCTTTGGTCAGATCGCCTGCCAGTTCGGCAAAGGCGCCTACGAGGCTGGATGCCGCACCTGCCAGGCCGAGTACACCGTCCAAGATGGTCAGACCGGTGTTGCTGTTCGAGAGCTCGTTGCCCACGGTCTGAGCGTCCTTACCGACCGCGCTGATGGCATCGCACACGTCGCTGACCATCTGTGCACGCTCGGCGTGGTTGATATAACTCATGTCGTTGACAAGCACGAAACTCTTGCCCACCAACTCATTGCCGGCGTCTACCAGATTGATCATACCGGCCAGCGTGCCTGCGGCTAACTCTTTCTCCAGTTCGGAGGCATCGTACATACCCTCCTTGACCAGGCGCTCGGTGGAGAACCCCTTCACGGAGTCGAACATAAACCAGTGCTTCACGATCTCCTTGGCCAGACCCACGGACTCGAGGGCGAGGTCGTAGGTGCGGTGCATCGTCGTGTCCTTAACAGACTTATGATTGGAGTGGTCGTTGAGTTTGACGATAGGGTATCCCTGTCCCTCATTCATATCGTTGTAGCGATCGGGGAAGGGTAGGTTTTGGGCCGAATAGACAATCTCGTTGGCAAACGAGTCCTGCATATGTACCACGGGCATCACCAGTAGCGAACTGCGGTGATAACTCGTCGAATTAGACAGATCTTGCGCCGATGCCGTCAGGGCGACAAAGGCCATCAAAGCAATAAAGGCAATCTTTTTCATTGTATCGTTAATAAAAGGAATTACCACCAGTTGATATCGTACGAGTCTTTGTCAAACTCCCCTGCGTCCTCGCGGGCTTTGAGGGTCTCCACGATACGCAGTTTGGACTCTTCGATGAGTTTCTTAAAGGCCGCATCGGACGGCTGTATCTGCTTGAGGGCATTGAGGTAAGCCTGCTCGGGGTTGTCGCCGACACCTTTGCGTGTCAGGGCCTTGGACGAGAACAGGATACCTGAGTCCACATCGCCGATGTAGAAGGTGAAGATGACTTTGACGAATGCCTTGGCGGGCACGGTCTCCGTCATGCCTTCCTCGAGGATGTTGGAGCGCACGGTGAGGATGAAGCGGGAGCGGTCGCTGGAGTCCATCACGCCCTGACGCAGCAGTGCCTGTTTCATCTTATCCAGCATCAGCGGTTGCGCAGCGTCGGGTACATCGCTGGTAATAGCGATATGGGGGATGATGATGATCTTATCGGCCAGCGTGCCATCGGTGGCTACGTCCGTTCTGCCTTGTGCCGATAGGAATACCGGCATCGTGAGCAGCAGTATAGCAAGTATCTTTTTCATATATCTCTTTGTTTAAGGGATTACATCAGTTTGCGTTTGGCTTCCTTGCTGCCGAGTTTGGCGGCTTTCTCATACCACTCGATAGCCTGTTTCTTGTCCACAGCTACACCGTCACCGGTCTCGTACATCAGTCCGAGTTTGTAGGCAGCCTCGGCAGCTTTCTTCTTCTCGGCCGAAGCAGCCGCCTTGCTCAGTTGCTCCACGGCCTTGTCGTAGTCACCATTCTGATAGGCGCTCATGCCATCCTGATAGGGGTCGGCTACGGCGCGTGCGGTCGTGGTGGCGGGCTTGGTAGAAGTTGTCGTACCACTGGTAGACGGCGTCGTGGTAGCTGAGGGAGCGGCAGGCGTCGTGGTAGTGGTGGTTGCCGGTGTCGTGGTAGTGGTCGTAGCCGCGGGTTTCTTGGTAGCGGGTTTGGTGGTCTCGGCGGGCTTGGTGACGGTCTCCGTCATCTGTCCTTCGGGTTCGGGCGAGGCTTTCCGGCCTGAGAAGAGGAAGGCACATGCCGCACCGATGATAACGACCACGATTAGTCCGATCAGCCATCCCGGCATCTTCTTACCGGTCTGCACGTAGATGGTTCCCTCGCCGGTGATGCTGCCTACGCCTTTCTCGTCCTTTTGGGGTTTGTCGGTAAAGGTAGGCACTTCCTGTTGCTGCGGCTGCGGTTTGGGCTGTTGCGGTTTGCGAGGCTGTTGCTGTGCCTGCTGAGCCGCCACCTCATTCACGGCGCGGGTGGTCTGTTCATCCACAATACCTCCGGGCAACTGACCGCCGGTACCCACGTTGATGATGATTGTCTGCTGGGTGTTGTTGGTGGTATTGTTGGCTACGTTGTTCTGGGTGTTGTTGGTCGTATTCTGGGTGTGATGCACGGAGTGATCGTCCTGTTGATGCGAGGCTACGCTCACGTCACCGTGTGCCATGATCGATTCCGGCATCGCTACATCCGGTGCAGCGGGTTTAGCCGGTTTGACGGGCTTGACGGGATTCGTCGGCGCCGTAGGAGCAGACGTGGTGGGACGCGAAGGAGCGCTCACGCTCGGTTTCTCGGGAGCCGCAGGAGCCGCTCCGCCGTTCTGAGCCATCTCTGCGTCGGTCAGTTCGTATTCACAATTGGGGCACACCCGTACGCCGGGTTGCAGGGCCTCGCCACATTCGGGACAATTCATATCTTTTCGTCGTTTACAGAGTTAATACATAGTGATTCATCTTCCACCTCGCCCTCTACGCTTACTTCCATATCTTCGTACTTGCGCAGATACTCGCTGTCCTGCGCCATATGTTCGGCGCTGTACAGCCGGTAGCGGGTGTTCTCGTCCACCTCGAGGTAGGCGTAGTCGCCTTCGGACTTGGTGCCCTCCAGTTCGTGGTAGAAACGGATAAAACCAGTGAATTTCATGTTGTTTTCGTAGTTTTAGTTGTTTCCGTTGTTGGTGTTGTTGGTGTTGTTGTTGGCAGGTTGCGGGTGAGCGGCCATCGTGCGCAGCAGTTCCATCATCTGGTCGTTCTGATGCTGCTGTTGCTCTCTGAGGCGTTCGTTCCACTCCTTATCCGTATCGGCGTGCAGACGAGCCATCTCGAGTTCGTGCTCGCGGTTGGCGTTCTCCATCGACATGAACATCTCAAACTCCTTCTGTCTGCGTTCCATCTTGAGTTGTTCCTGGCGTTGCTGCTCTTGGAATTCGAAATCCGCCTCGCGTTGTCTGCGCTCCAGGTCGGCCTCTTGCTCCAGGCGACGGAGGTCAATATCGCGTACGAGACCCTGACGACGTATCTCCGCCATGACGGCATCTTCCTCCTCCTTGGTGCGTGCTTCGCGCAGACGGCGTTGGCTATCGAGCATCAGTTGGAACTGCTGCATCTCGTCCTCGCGCAGCAGGTTGTCCTTATTGATCTTATCCAACTCGGCACGCAGTTCGCTCTCGCTACGTGCTTCGGCAATTTGCTGGGCATTCTGCACGGCCGTCATGCGGTTGCGGAACTCGTTGGTACGCTGCAGGTAGTCCAGTTCCTGTTCGCTGAGGTACATCTCGCGGCTGAGGTTGCGGAAACGCTCCATGTCGGTGCTGTCGGCCGTGATCTCCACGATACGCGCGATACCCAAACCGAAGAACAAATCCTGTGCCACCTTGTTAATTTCGTCCTTCATCTCGCGGCGAATCTCCTGTGGCAGGCTGCTGCCGTCCCACTCGCGGGTCTCCAGCAACTGCTGTAAGGCGGCGCGCACGGGGTCGGATATGGTGTCGGCGATATGTGCTGTGGTGAGCAGGTTGCAGGCCGTCAGATAATGATTGATGAAGCGTTCCTTATCCTGGATCTGGAACATGGCATTGACGCCCACCTGCAGGTCGTAGTACTTGGTCTTGATGACCATTGGCTTGAACGTCTTATAGTCATCTATCGTTGCCTGTTTGGCTCCAACCAGTACGGGGAAGGCCTTGTCTACGAGGATCACGATGGTGAAGGCTGCGGCTTTCTGCAGGTTCATGATGAGTGCTTTCTGCTCCTCCTCCGTGGCATCGGGTTTGCGCTCAAAGAGGTTGGACATAAACTCCCAAGCCTTCTGCATCGCATTGCCGTCTTGGGTCTTGACGAACGCCTGCTTGAACTCATATACACCGCCCGACAGCGTTGCTACCGTCTTGCCGTCCACGCGCACGTAGGCCGTCGTACCTTCCGATACGATCACACCCTTGGCGTCCTTGTAGGCAGCCAATTCCTGCGGTGTGACTACGCGGGCGATCTGACCTTGTTGGATGGTCCAATAGATATGTTGACTCGAGGTCTGCACGATATCGGCCGAACCCTGTTGACGACCGTGTGCTTCCTCCGCGTTCTCTGCCGGCTGAGAAGGTTGATTCTGCTCGGGCTTGGCTTCTACGAGACGCTCTCCGCACTTCGTGCAGAATTTCTGACCGGGTTTGACCGGTGTATTACATCTTGGGCATTTATCCATATTGCTATTTTGTTAAGATTACTTCTTGAATATCGCCTTTCTCGTTGGCTGTGACGAGGGCTACATTGCTCTCGGAGCCGGGTACGGTCTCCAGGGGATAGTCGTAGCCCAACTCGCTGTGGCCGTCGGGATATTTCTTGCGCGTAATTATTAAAGGTTCGCGCGCGGGGATATTATACTGTTCGTATAGTTGCTTCGAGATCACCTCGTGGATCTTCATGATGTTGGCATCTACGGCCTGACGCAGTTGCGAGAGCATCGACTGCGGTTGGCTGTCTGCGCTCTTGTTCATCAGTATTTCCTCCTCCGGCACGTTGAGTACCTCGTTCTGTCCTATCGGAGCGGATTTGGATACATGTGCTGTCACGAACTCCGAATCGGGCACCGCCAGGTGCATCATCGGGTCGCCGAAGAGGTTGAACTCAGCAATCGTCAGCGCGTGCGCCGGGTCACCGGGTTTGTGCTTGAAGGTAGCCATGCGTGCGGCAAAGAAAGACTGACCGGCACTCTTACCCGTGAGCATATGCCGGTTGAAGGCCTCTGCCAGTATATCCGATGTCGATAGGCGTCCGCCGCTGTCCACGCCGCCTAAGGCGGTGCGCGAACTGCCCACAAAGACCATTGTCATGGCGCTCATGGCGGTCAGGACCATGCTATATTGCTTGGGGAAGTCCACAAACCGTCCGCCGTAGCAGGCCTGTGTGAAGAGGATGTTCGGTCGCTGAGAAGAGGCAATCAGTCGCGGCGAGAAGGCTCGGTAGAACTGTCCGCGATTGCCCATCTCCTGACCGTAATAGTGGTAGGAACGCATATCGCCCGATCCGTGCAGGTTGAAGAAGATATATCCCGCATTGGGGTTGAAGAAGGGATGCTCGTCGTCCTCGTCCAGCACGACGGCCGGTGTGAGGAAGATACGTTTGCCGAACAGATACTGGTCGGGAGTCTGAGGATAGTCGGGGAAGAGACCGGTTTTCGCGAGCGGAGCGGTGATGACCTCGGTGATCTGCTTCCAGTGCGGGTCGCATTGGCTGTACGCGTAGCCGAGGGGCACCGAGCATTCGAGTTGGACGCTGCGGTCGAGATAGCCCGTCAGGTCGTCCAAGGTAGCATTGTCCGCGAGCGGCAGACGGCCTACATAGAACAGGGCATCGTAGCGGAAGAGACGTTGGGACAGCAGATCCTGCTCCATCTTCTGGCCGTAGGGATACGCATAGAGCATATCCGTATCCATCGTCTTGTCCTTGCCCGACATATGGGAGGCCAGGAAATTGGGCACGGTAGGCATCGGGACATCGTGGCTGCCGCCGATGATGAACAGATACTCCGACTCCGGCAGACCCTTCTTCTGTTCCCACTCGTGTTGATCCAACGTCAGGTCGGCATATTCCCACCAACTATTCTTACCCGTCAGGCTCACGTGCTTATGCTGCCCGAAGAGGTTGGACTTGAGATAGGTATAGTCGGAGGCATCGATGAGGCGGTAACTGAGTCCGAGGTTTTTCAGATCCTCGATATAGTTCTCCAATATGCCTTTCAGCGCGACGGCATCTACTTTGAGCCGCTGACTCAGTGAGGCCAAATTGGTCAGTATCAGTCCGCGCGCAAACACGGCACGCGTATCTACCTCCTCTTGCGGCTGAGGATTCGGTTGACGCTCCTGGCGATTCGGACGTTCGGGTTGGCGCTCCGGCTGAGTCGGTCGCTCCGGCTCACGCTGCGGCGTAGTCGTCTCGGGCGCTGCCTCCTCGTGCATCACTTTCGTGCCGCACTCCGGACAAAACAGTGCATCATCCTCTAAGCGTGTTCCACATTCAGGGCAATACATAGTGTCTCCTCTATTAAAATATCAACTATCAATTGTCAATTATCAATTATCACACGATCGCCATCACAATTGCATAGGTGATAGCACCGATGATGGCCGAGATAGGTATCGTAATGATCCACGCCATCACCAAGTCTTTGGTCACACCCCAGCGAACGGCGCTCATGCGCTTCACCGATCCTACGCCCATGATACTACCGGATATGACGTGCGTCGTGCTGACCGGCACACCCAAGTGTTGGGTCACAAACAGCGTCACTGCACCGGCAGCCTGCGAGCAGAAGCCCTGGAAGGAACTGATCTTGGTGATACGGTTTCCCATCGTCTTGATGATCTTCCATCCGCCCGACATCGTACCGATGGCAATTGCCGTGATACAGGCTATCGGAATCCACGCGGGGGCTCCCGTGAAGTTATGTCCTACCTCGCCGGCGTGCGTCAGCGTGTCGGGCTGCAGGAATTGCGGCAGCGACTCAAATCCGTACTGCGCGGCATAGGCCGTCAGCGCGCAGGCGATCACACCGATCTCCTTCTGCGAGTCGTTCAGGCCGTGTCCGATCGAGAGGCAGGCCGACGATACCAGCTGGAGGCGTTTGGACCACACCTCCATCTTATGCGGCTTCACGTGGTAGCAGATGCGATAGAGCAGGATTGTAATCAGGTTTCCGGCGATGAATCCGATCATCGGGGCGATGAAGATAAACAGGCAGATCACGCCTACGGTCTGCCAATGGACGGCCGCAAAACCCTTGCAGCACACCGCCGCACCGATCAGGCCGCCGATGAGCGTGTGACTCGACGAACTCGGTATACCCTTCCACCACGTGATCAGGCTCCATATAATGGCAGCCACCAGACCCGCTATGATGATCGGCATTGTTACCGACTCGCTCTCCACCACTTTCTGCACCGTGTTGGCAATGTTGAATCCCAACATATACTCGGCGATAAAGAAGGCTACGAAATTGAAGAACGCTGCCCACACTACCGCCACAAAGGGCTTCAACACCTTCGTCGATACGACCGTAGCGATACTATTGGCCGAATCGTGAAATCCGTTGATGAAGTCAAAACAGATCGCCAGTATAATAATGGTAATCAGAAGTCCCATAATACTGCGTTTTATGCGTACTTAGCCATGATAATCTGCAGGGTCTTACCTACGTGGTTGGCGCTGTCGGTAGCCGTCTCCATCGTCTGCATGATCTCCTTGATCTTGATCAACTCGCGGGCATCCAGGTCGCTCTCAAACAGCTCCTTCACGAAGTTGTCGTATACATCGTCGCCTTCGTGCTCAAGGTCGTGCAGCTTATCGCATTGCTCCTTGACGATGGTATGCTCTTTGGTGATATGCTTCAGCTCTCCCATTGCAATCGCGATTGCCTTGGAGGCCTCAAAGATGATCTCGGCCATATGCATCGTCTTGTTGGGCATCTGTTTGGGACGATACAGGAGGATGCGCTTGCTGGCATCGTTGATGAAGTCCATCACATCGTCCAGGTCGTTGCAGAGCTGGTGGATATCCTCGCGGTCGAAGGGAAGGACGAAACTGTCCGACGCGGCGTCATAGATGCCTACGATGATATTGTCGCACTCCGTCTCGATGGCTTTGATCTTGGTGTACAGCTCCACCTGCTTGTCGTGATCCGTTGCCGACACGAACTCGGTAAACAAATCAGCTCCGGCCACAATGCGGTCGGCCATCATCTTGTAACTCGGAAAAAATTTGTCCTCTTTGGGTAGCAAGGACGCAAAAAAACTGTTCAGACTCATAATAGATTCAAATTTTTGCTGCAAAGTTACAAAAAAATTTTGATATGTCAAAAAAAAATTGTAATTTTGCGCGAAATTTGTGGTATAAACCTTTGTTTTGCCCCAAAAAGCATAAAAAAACAACAAAATTAAGTACTAAAATACACTCATTATGTCAAAAGTAACTGTTGTGGGCGCCGGTAATGTAGGCGCAACGTGTGCAAATGTTTTGGCCGTCAAGAAGGTGGCCAGTGAAGTAGTCCTCATCGATATCAAGGAAGGCGTTGCCGAAGGCAAAGCCATGGACATCATGCAGACAGCTCAGCTTCTCGGTTTTGACACCGTAGTTAAGGGTGTCACCAACCGCTATGAGGAGACTGCCAATTCCGACGTGGTTGTCATCACCAGCGGTCTGCCCCGCAAACCGGGTATGACCCGCGAGGAGCTCATCGGCGTGAATGCCGGTATCGTTAAAAGCGTAGCCGAGCAGGTTTTGACCTATTCGCCCAACGCTATTCTGATAGTTGTCAGCAACCCGATGGATACGATGGCTTACCTCACGCTCAAGGCTACCGGACTTCCCAAGAACCGCGTCATCGGTATGGGAGGTGCGCTTGACTCCAGCCGTCTCAAGTATTTCCTGAGCCAGAAGCTCAACTGCAACGCCAATGAGGTAGAAGGTTTCGTGATCGGCGGACACGGCGACACCACCATGATCCCGATGGCTCGCTTCGCTACCTACAAAGGTATGCCTGCTTCGAATTTCCTCACCAAGGAGGAGTTGGACGAGGTTGTTAAGGCTACGATGGTCGGCGGTGCTACGCTGACCGGTCTGCTCGGTACCTCCGCTTGGATGGCTCCCGGCGCCAGCGCTGCATATCTGGTAGACAGCATCATCAACGATCAGCGTAAGATGATCCCCTGCTCCGCATATCTCGAGGGCGAGTACGGCTATAGCGACATCTTTATCGGCGTGCCTTGTATCATCGGCCGTAACGGTATCGAGCGCATCGTCGAGCTCCCGCTCAACGACGAGGAGAAAGCCCTCTTCGCTGCCAGCGAAGCTGCCGTAGCCAAGACGACCTCCGTGCTGCACGAGATTAACGCCATTTAAGGGGCACCATGACGTTATGACGTAATGACGTCATTACGAAATGGCTTTAAAAAATAATCCGCGAGCTTTAAGCCCGCGGATTATTTTATCGATAACCGTTATCTCACGCTCGTGAGATTCCGAACTTTCGCATTGAAAGCGTCGGCTTTCATCAGGTCCTCGATCTTGAGGTGCATGCGGTAGTTCCAGAAGTGACGCGGGTTAGACGGCAGGTTGATGCGCTCGCCGTTCGGATCAGGCAGACGCAGTTCGCCGTCGATAGCCAACCAGTCTTGCAGCGGTAGGATCACCCACATTGCAGGCGAGTACATATGTTGGTTCACGATGAACTCGGCAATCTCGGGCGTCATCTCTTGCGGAGCTTCGCCCCACCAACCCATCTGCTCGTTGTAGAAACGTTGCGTTACGCTCCGATCCTCCTGCCACCAAGCGCGGAGCGGATTCGTATCGTGCGTACCCGTGGTGCAGACGCTCAGGTACGGAGCATCCGCCGGATGCGCAAACGTAACGGTAGGATCCTTCGGCATGCGCTGGATCTCCAGACTCAGAATCTGCAACTCGTGCATCACTTGCGGTACGCAAGCCGGTACCATGCCCAGATCTTCGCCGCAGCAGAGCATCGAGGTGGAGTTGATGAGCGTCGGCAGTTTGCGCATCGCCGAGTCACGCCAGAACTGCGTGTGACGGCGGAAGAAGTAGTCATTATAGATGCGCATAATGATATCCTTCTGGTCCTGATACAGCTCCGTGAACGAGTGCGACTGGTAAATCGAGATGCGCGGGTGGAGCAGCTCGCTGTGGTTCTGGTCGCGAACGAACAGCACCTCGCAATGCAGGTACAATAGCGCGTTCTTCAGGTTCTCGCGGCGACCCTCCTCCAGGTCCTTACCTTCGCCGGTCTCGAAGTACTCCTGCACCTTCTTCTGGGTGTCAAACTCATCGCGGAAGAAGTATACATAGCCGTCGTGCGACAGCAGGAAGCGCTCCTTGGCGTACTCTGTGTCGTAGCCGAAGACATCGCCCAGGAAGTTAGCGCGGATATACGGACGAACCATTCGATCCTCATCCAGCTTGATTCCCATATTCCAGAGATCCTGCAGGCTGTACGGCATAGCCGGTACGAAGTGACCGCAGAGACCCCAGACATCGGTCTTGCGCATCTGCCAGATACGGAAGAATCCCAAGATATGGTCGATACGATAGGCATCGAAATAGTCTTGCATTTTGGTGAAGCGACGACGCCACCAGTCGTAGTTATCCTTAGCCATCACATCCCAGTTATAGGTCGGGAAGCCCCAGTTCTGGCCGCGGGCGTCGAAGTCATCAGGCGGTGCACCGGCTGAGGCGTTGAGGTTGAAGAGCTCCGGCTCTACGGCTGCATCTACCGAATCCGGCGAGATGCCGATAGGTATATCACCCTTCATCGCTACGCCGATGCTGTGTGCATAGGCTACGGCGTCGGAGAGCTGCTTATCAGCGTGGAACTGCAGGTAGCAGTAGTAGCCTACCGGTTCGCCGTCCCGCTTGTGCAGGAACTCGGCGTAGGGATCGAGCCAGCCTTTGTTCTTCTCATAGAACTGCTTGTACTCCTCCGTGGCCATCAGCGCCTTGCCTTCGCTCTTATAGAGCGCCTTGAAGAACACGATCTTCTCGTCGTATACGTTCTGGTAGTCGGCGATGGTCTTGGCGTTGTACTCGGCCTTCTTCTCTTCGTATTTCTTCTTGAGCGTCGGCGACAGTTTGCCCATTTTTTCTATATTAATATATATAGGGTGTAATGCAAACACCGATACGGCGTTATAGGGATACGAATCCAGGTTGGTGTGCGTCAGGGTTGTATCGTTGATCGGCAGCGTCTGGATCATCTTCATGCCCGTCAGCGCAGCCCAGTCGGCCATCTTCTTCAGGTCTTGGAACTCACCGATACCAAAGCCTTCCTCCGTTCTAAGTGAGAATACCGGCACGGCCAAACCCGCACCTTTCCATCGCGGCTGGGTACGGCGGAACGAGCGGTCGTGGTGCACGACTTTCAGTCCCTTCTTCACACCCCAGATATGGCGGTTCTCGCCCCACTCGAGGTCGATCACATTGCCGGTCTTGAGGTCGTAGATGCAGTATTTATATTCGACGATCGTATCCGGCGGGCACGTAAAGTCACCTTGCCAAATCGGGAACTCGGCATCCGACAGCGGCAATTTCAGCTCCGGATTCCAGCTGCCTAACTCGGGGATATTACCCATTACGGCCACACCTTGCGTCGGCAGGATCTGCGGCAGGTCAATCGACAGACGCACATTGCCCTTTACCGTCGGCAACTTACACGGCTGGCGGCGGAAGAGTGACTTGAGGAACGCCGTCGAGTAGAACGACTTCTCGGCGTCAATCACCTGCCAGGTGTCATAGACGGTCATCATCTTGTCCGCGGCTTTCACCCTGAGCGTACGCGGCAGTCCGGCCTCGTATTGCAGTCCGCCGTCACCGTACCGAACAGCGTACTTGTAATGCAACTCCGCTGCCTTGTCCTTGAGTTCAACACTTGCCTGCCAGAAGTCTTCTCCCTGGCATGACATCAACAGGGGGCTCTCTTCGCTTACGCCCGGTATCGAACCGTCGGCCCCGATCACACACATGGTCTCACCATAGTTCGTGCGATAGTTGATTTGAAATGTCAGCTTCATATTTTAAATTTTAAATCTTAAATTTTAAATCTTAAATCGTTTAGTCGTACTTACGAACTAAACTTCCGATTATCATCGGCGGTATCGTATTCACTACCCACACCAGCACGGCTGCCAGGGCTGCCGAGGCGGCCATCTCATGGCTGTAGTAGCCGAACACGACCATCGCCCACGAACCCCGTATACCGATCTCCGCTGCCGGCACATAGGGCGTCAGCGTGATGAGCATATAGTACGTCGGCAGGATCACCAGTGCCTCCATAAACGATAGCGATACACCCGTAAACTGCAGCATCAGGTAGAACTGCGTCATGAAGCACAGATACCGGCAGAGGGTCTGCAATAATATCACCAGGAACTCCACCAACCGCATCGCGGCCAGGGCCTCCGTCACCTCTTTCAGCCGTTCCGAACGCCATCTCTTGACCTTCAATAGGCCTCTGAATATCAAGGGCGACAGGAACAATAAGGCCAGCAGCGCCGACGCTACGCCCAATGCGATCCAGAACGGCGTCGAGGTCCGATTCTCCGATTGCGCAAAGAATACAAACGAGGCAGGCAGACCCGACAGCACGATGATCATCGTGGTCGCAAAGGCCGTTACGCCGCCGTACGCCAGCGCCATATGCCAGTTGCCGGGGTTCTTGAACAGCATCGAGCGGGTGGGGTAATCTCCCATCCGATAGGGCGTCAGAAAGGCACCTAAGAATCCGTAGTACACCTGACGGTTGGCATCCCACAGGGTCATCGGCTCCACGTTCTTGAGCATATAACGCCACCGCCAGCCGTCCAATCCTACATTGAGCGGAAACAAACAGAAAGCCAGCACTAAACAGAAGTACTGCTCCACATCGGCGGCACGAAAATGATCCACCATCGCCTGATAGTCATCGTACGTGATCAGTTTGTACAGCAGGAATCCGTACGCCGCCACCGGCAACACAATGTTCAGTATCCTAAGATATAATCGTCTTTTCTCCATCAGTTTCCTTTTTATTCGGGGTCTGTTTTGACCCAATTACCGAACGCGACTGCAAATTTACAACAAAATTCTCATATATGCAAATATTTCTTACTTTTTTCTCGTTTTTTAAGCGTTTTTCTTACTTTTTGGGGAGAGTGGAGGTCTGAGTTGCCTGTCGATTAAGCGAAGCGGTATCGACCTATGCAATCTCAGGGCCGAACACGACGCCGAGCCGTTTTCGAGGTTTTCTCGAACCTTTTACGAGACTTTTACGAGCTTTTTTCGTGGGCGGAAGTTTCAAATTGATAGTTTCCGTTTTTTTACAAAAATCACACTTTTTGCGTGAAAAACGCATTTTTATTTGTTCATCTCAATATTTTTTCGTATCTTTGCGCCGAATTTGCAAAAGGAGGCTTTTTTATGACTGCTTTACAACTGAATACTGACATATATCGTAGCTTAGGTGTTATATCCGAAGATGAGGGATTGCTCCAAGAGGCAGCCAAGTATCTGATGGCTTTGGCGGAGCAGTTTAAGCATCGTGCTAAATCGGATACCCGTGCAAAATATAATGTAATCACGCCTGACTTGCGTGCGGTAATAGAAGCGGCACGTGAGGAATCAAGACGTGGGGAGACAACGGTATGCAGAACGCGCGAAGAATTACAGCAGCATTTGGATAGCTTATGACGTATACAATTGAGTTAACGAAATTGGCGGATAAAACGCTATCCAAGTAGAAGAACATTACGATGATAAATAATAAAATCCAATACTAACTTAAAATCAACCAAACATGAAGAAATTCTTCTCTCTCGTAGCTGTTCTCTGCGCTTCTGTCGCTCTGATGGCTGATGCGGTGACCTATGACTTCACCACCGCTGCATCGCTCCAAGCGATGAACATTACTCCTCCGACTACCGATAATAACGGTGTCAACCTCTCCGGTACCCCGATTACAATCAACGGAGTAACGATGACTTGCGTTAAGAATGCAAACACGGATACCCGTATCTGGGCTAAAACCGATGGCTCTTACGAACTCCGTACCTACAACACCAACACCATTACTTTCACGGCTTCCGAGCCCATTACTACCATCGAAGCCAAGGGTAGCAATGTGAAATTCAATGAACTCACCAACGGTAACTGGCAAGGTTCCGCCACCTCGGTGACCCTGACCGCCAACGCTACCTGCAATATCACCCGATTCATCATTCATATGGGTGATTCCGTAGAGGTATGGACACCTGACACCGTTTCCGTTACCGAAGCTATCGCGCTCATCGCCGCCGGTGATGACAAGACCCACTATGTAAAAGGTGTGGTTGCAAGCAAGGCTTGGGTCGCTTCCGGCTCTTATCCTGCTAACGTGACCTTCAACCTCATCGATTGCGACACTCCGACCGATACCCTTCAGGCATATAACATGGCAAAGAATGCCACTTCGGCTAAGTTCCAAAATCAGGCAGATGCCGACTCGCTCATCTGCTTCGGCGACACGATCCTCGTCTTCGCTAACCAACTCTCGTTCTATGCTGCCAAATCGCTCAACGAGATCAACGGCGGTTACTACGTAGAGATCCTCGGTAAGGCTCCTTACCAGATCTTCCCCTTCACCTATGGTGACGCTATCTTCCACGGCCAGATGACCGACACTTGGGAGTTTAGCCTCATTCTCCGCGCTGCCGATGAAGAGCTGCCGATGATCGACTTGCGCTTCAATAGCCGCAACGAGCACGGTATCGCCGGCAACTACTCGACTTTCCACTCCGTGGTTTATACCACCGAAACCGGCGACCCCATCAGCGCTGATAACGCAGCCCTCACGATCAGTTATGCGGATGTTTCGGGTAATGATTACAATATCTACAACATCGAGCTGGTTTGCTCCATCGAGGACGTACTCTATCGCTTCGACGGCCAACTCGAGATCGCCGGTTACACCGAGGAATATGCTGAGAACTACTCCCTCTCCGACGACCGTCCCTTCATCCCGCAGCCCGGCGACACCATCACTTGCGCACAAGCTAAGGAATATACCCTCACCGTACTCGAGTCCGGCGCACAGACCGACTTTGAGGTAACCGTCATCGGTTATATCACCGACACCAACGGCGAAGTGAGCCGCAACCAGCAAGTATTCTGGATGGACGACCAGAAGGGTAGCGCCAAGACCTTCGAGGCTTACTGGTGCAACGTTCCCGACGGCGTAGCGATCCCTGTAGACGCTAAGGTGGCTATCACCGGTAAGTTGATGAACTACAACGGTACTACCGCTGAGATGAAGAACGGTAACACCACCATCATCGAGGGTGGTCCCGTGATCCCCGAGCGCGAACTCAACATCCTGCCCGTGCCTGATGACGCTATCACCGTAGCTGAGGCACTGGAGATCGGCGCTGCGATCAATAACGGCGACGTGACCGAAGAGACATATACCGTAGTTGGTTATATCTGCAAGGTGCAATATCAGACCAAGAACGACTCCGCTTCGTGGTACATGCTTGACACTCAAATGGAGGCCGAAGCCTTCAGCGATTTCGAGGCTTACAAGTGCGCGATCGACAACAGCATTATGCTCAACGACTATGTATTCGTCACCGGTCATATCACCAAGTATGTAGGCGAGAAGTACACCACCATCGAGATCTCCAAGGGTGAGGCACACTTTGCTGAGGCTCCCTCGGCAATCGAGAACGTGACCGTGCTCCCCGTAGAGCTCGACCTCACGCAGCCGATGTACAATGCCCAAGGCCAAAAGGTGGACGCTACCTATCGCGGCATCGTCATCCAAAACGGCCATAAGTACCTGCTCTATTAATCTATGTTGACTAGACAGCCTAGGCTACCTGGGATTCCTAGGAAACCTAGGCCGTCTAGTCTCTTATAACCACTATGCGACACACCTCTCCGTTCTGTCTCTCTCTCCTGGCGCTCGTTCTCCTTACGGCTTGCGCCACGCCGCGTCAAATGGCCCTCTTTGCCAGCTCAGACGCTACCGAATATGCGCTCCCTGAGCCTCAGCAGGCGCCCATCGAACCCTACGACCGTCTTCTCATTCGGCTCTCGGCGCTCGATCAGGTAGCCATCACCCCCTATCGCGAACTCGGAACGGAGTTCTATGTTGCATCCGACGGCAACGTCCTCTTGCCGATCATCGGGGCTGTCCCCGTTGCGGGGCTCACCGAACAGCAGGCAGCTGATGCTATCGCCGCCCGCCTCGCTACCGGCGTCGTCAATCCCGTGGTGCAACTCACCGACCAATCGCTTATCGTCACCATCCTCGGCGAAGTAGGTACCCCCGGTCGCTACGGACTCCGTTCGGCACTTACGCTGCCCGATCTGTTGGGTCTCGCAGGCGGACTCACGCCCAACGCACGCCGCGATGACGTACTCATCCTCCGCCGCGAAGGCGATAAGGTCGTGCACTACCATGTCTCGCTGGCCGACAACAGCCTCTTCTCCTCGCCCTGTTACTGGCTCCGCCGCGACGATGTCGTCATCCTCTCTCCCCGCCGCTCCCGCCCAATCCACTAATATCAATTATCAATTATCAATTGTCAATTATGATGTGGCTTACCATCATCAAGGAGTCTCTCCGTCATTGGTACCTCTACCTCCTCTCCCTCATCGTCTGCGGCTTGATCGGCCTCCTTTACTATGTCTTCACCGCTCCCTCGTACTCCGTCTCGGCTACGCTGATGGTGCGTACCACCGAAGCCAACTCCCGCTCCTCGCAGGACGAACTCCTTCGAATGATGGGATACGGAGGCGAGAAGATTACCGGCGACGAGATCGAAGTCCTCTCCTCGCGCTACTTGATGGAGCAAGTCATCCGTCGCCTCGACATCCTGACCCTGACCGAAGCGCGTTCGTTCCGCTTCTGGCAGACCCAATATCCGAACCCCGACCTGACTGTGAGCTACGACAGCCTTCCCGACCAAGGCGTCATGATCCTCGTGCGCCTCGCGCGCGCGGGATATAAGATAAAGGTCAAGACCGGCTACTTCGAGTCCTCTTCGGCCTTCGTTTCTTCCCTTGACGAACCTATCGCTACGCATATCGGTACGATTCATCTTACGGCGCATCGTCCGCTCAAGGCGCGTAAGTACCGCCTCACTACCTCTACGATGCCGTACTGCGTCTCCGGCTGGTGCCGCAAGATTCATATATCCCGCATCGCCAAGGAGTCCAAGGGCATCCGTCTTACGACTACCTCGCGCTCGCCGCAGCTATCCACCGACGTGCTGGCAGCGCTCATCGAGACCTACAACCTCCAGGCCTCCGAGGACAAGAACCTCGTAGCCGACAACACCGCCCGTTTCATCGACGCGCGACTTGCCTCGGTGACGCATAGCCTCGACTCGGTCGAAGCCGCCATCCAGGACTACCGAACCCGCTATCATATCTCCGACCTCGATAAGGCCGCTGATCTCTATATGCGTACCAACGCGCAGTACGACCAAATGGAGCGCGACATCGCGACCCAACTCGATGTGCTCGATTTCATTCGTGCCTTCGTTTCCGACACGGCCAACAGCCGTTCCCTCATTCCGGCGAACCTCGGCATTCAGGACGGTACGCTCAACGAACTCATCCGTACCTACAACGACCGCGTGCTCGACTTCCTCAGCCTCGCTCGTTCCGCTACGCCCGACAACCCTATCTATATTCGCCGTCAGCAGGAGGTCTATACCCTCCGCACCAATATAGCGACCTCGGTGGATAACGTCCGCTCGGCGCTCATGATTCGGCGCAACAACCTCCGCTCCTCCGGTTCGGCCTACTCCGACCGTCTCGAGTCCGTGCCCGAACAGCAGCGCGGCTACCTCGAGCTGCTGCGTCAGCAGAAGATGATCGAGCAGCGGTACCTCTACCTCTCCCAGAAGCAGGAGGAGAACTCGCTGCTGCAGTCCTCTTATGCCCTGCCGGCACGCACCATCGACCCCGCTCAGGCCGATCCGCGTCCCGTTTCGCCTCGCCTGAGCCGCATCGCCCTCGCCGTCCTCTTCTTCGGCCTCGCGATCCCCTTCCTCCTCCTCGCCCTCATGTGTTTCCTCCGCGATCCCGAGTTTCGTGCCTGGCGAGATCTCGAGATCTCGAGATGACGAAATAAAATGTCAATTATCAATTGTCGTACGGCTTTAGCCGATCGTTTGAGGCTTTAGCCTAAATAAGAATTGTCAATTGAAATGAAGCTTTGCATCGCCGAGAAACCCTCTGTGGGTCAATACATAGCCTCCGTCCTGGGTGCCAATACCCGCCGCGACGGGTACTTCGAGGGCAACGGATACTGGGTGTCGTGGACATTCGGGCACCTCTGCTCGTTGCTCGAACCCCAAGACTACGGCGATCAGTGGAAAGGCTGGAACCTATCCTCCCTGCCGATGATCCCCGAGCGCTTCGGCATCAAGGTTATCGATGACAAGGGAGTCCAAAAGCAATTCGCTACGCTCAAGTCCCTCATCGCCCAATGCACCGAGGTCATCAACTGCGGTGATGCCGGTCAGGAGGGCGAACTCATCCAGCGCTGGGTGTACCAGAAAGCCGGTTGCCGCGTGCCGGTACGCCGTCTTTGGGTCAATTCCCTTACCGAAGAGGCCATCCGCGAAGGCTTCCGCGCCCTGCAAGATCAGTCGCACTACCAGTCGCTCTACGAGGCCGGACTCATGCGCGCTATCGGCGATTGGCTCCTCGGCATGAACGCTACCCGCGCCTATACCCTCCGTTACCGTCAGCCGGGTCAGAATAAGAAAGTCCTGTCCGTAGGTCGTGTCCAGACCCCGACACTCGCTCTCATTGTGAAGCGCCAGCAGGAGATAGAGCACTTTGTGCCCAAGACCTACTACGTGCTGCGCACCCTCTATCGCGATACGACCTTCTCCGCCCTCGCGCCCAAAGGCGAAGCGGAGGACGATGATCCCAATACCCTCTGGTCGATTTCTACGCCCGAAGAGGCGCAAGCGGTCCTCGAGTCCATACAGGGTCAGCCGCTTACGATCACCTCTGTGGAGAAGAAGAAAGGCATCGAGTACGCCCCGAGGCTCTTTGACTTGACGTCGCTGCAGGTGGAGTGCAACAAGCGCTTCGGCTACTCCGCCGACGACACCCTCAAATATATCCAGTCGCTCTACGAGAAGCGTATTACCACCTATCCCCGCGTGGATACCACCTTCCTGAGCGACGATATCTACCCCAAGGTGCCGGCGACATTGAAGGGCATCAGCGACTACTACCCCCAGGCGAAACCGCTGCTCGATAAGAAACTGCCTAAATCCAAGCGCGTCTTCGATAACAAGAAGGTGACCGACCACCACGCGATCATCCCTACCGGTCAGCGCCCGGATAACCTCACGGCCGACGAACGTCGCGTCTTCGACCTCGTTGCCCTGCGCTTCATTGCCGCCTTCTACCCCGACTGCCAGGTCTCCAACACCACCGTCCTCGCTGCTGTGGAGCGGAAAATAAATGGCCAAATTGGTCCAAATGAACCAATAAATGAACAAATGGTCAATGACCAAATGGTAAATTTCCGGGTGACCGGTCGCCAGATCTTAGTTCCCGGCTGGCGTGAAATCTTCGCGAAGGACGACGAAGACGACTCTTCTACCAACGACCAACGACCAACGACCAACGACCAAACCCTCCCCGCCTTCACCAAAGGCGAATCCGGCCCGCACACCCCCTCGCTGCAGGAGAAAACGACCACCCCGCCCAAGTACTACACCGAGGCCACACTGCTCCGCGCGATGGAGACGGCAGGCAAGACCGTGGACAACGAGGAACTGCGCGACGCCATGAAGGAGAACGGTATAGGCCGTCCCTCTACCCGCGCGGCCATCATCGAGAAACTCTTCCAGCGCGGATATATCGTTCGTCAGGGGAAGTCGCTCCGCGCGACGCCCCTCGGAATTGAGCTCATCGCTACCATCATTTCGCCGCTTCTCAAGTCGGCCGAGCTAACCGGCCTCTGGGAGCAGAAACTCCGCCGCATCGAGCGCGGCGAGTTTACTGCGCAGCAGTTCCTCGACGAACTCAAGCAGATGACCTCCGACGTTGTCCGTCAGGTCAAGACCGACCAGGCCGGCTGTCTCTGCCCGGTCTGCCGTCAGGGGCGCATCATCCGCGGTCGCACCCGCTACGGCTGCTCCCGCTGGCGCGAAGGCTGCACCTTCGCGGCGCCTTTCGAGTAAAATAAGTCGGTATCCCGTGATCCCGTTATACCATGATCCCGAGAACTGGTATACCAGTATCCCGTGATCCCGTTATCCCGAAAAACAACAAAAATTGCTCCCCAAATCGCATTTTTCGTTCAAAAAACTTGCTCATTTGAAAAAAAAGCAGTAATTTTGCAGCGCAAAATTGAAGAAAGGAAACGAACTATGCCAATGACTATTCCGGTGGAGGTTCCTACGGTGCCTCGTGGATTCAATCTCGTTCGATTGCAGCAGCAACTTTCGAGTTATGCTCAGTCCTTAATTAGGGCCGAGTATGATGCCCCTTGCAGATTTAGTGCCGCTGAGGTGAAGCAGTTGCTTCTTCAGGGAGAACAGCAATACAAGGAAGGTAAGTATATCTCTCAGGAAGAATTCGAAGCAGAAGCTGCATTATGGTAAAGGTGCTATGGTTGGATCAGGCTCGCGAGCATGTTTACGATATATATACGTATTATTGTAATCATGCTTCGGTACGAGTTGCTACCGACTTGAAACATGAGATCCTCAGTTCTACGAAACAATTAAAGATGTTTCCGCATAATGGGGCGCCGGAACCGCTGGCTGCTGAGTCTGATAAAGAGTATCGTTATGTTTTGGTTCGAAGGACGTGGAAAATAATCTATTACTTCGAAGATAATCAATGCGTTGTTTCCTGTGTTTGGGATACGCGCAACAATCCGGAACTCCTGCCTGAAATTTTATTCGGCGAAGCTTAAAATCACCATTTATAGTTTGCAAAATAGCATTTCTTGGTGCTATTTTATTTTTTTTTATTAAAAAACTTGCACAATTCAAAAAAAAGTAGTACCTTTGCCGCGATTTTGTAGTATTATGTAGTAATAGGTACGGACGCGTCCCTGTGTTTGAGCACATAAGACGGCAGAATCAGACATATAAAAGGCGTACACGACGCTTTGTGTTTGGCTATCTGAAACTCGCAACTTCATGATCTATCATCCATTCACAACAGCTGCCCATTTACGTCCGTGACAGACACCTTAGGTCTATTGCAAAACACCTGTCATGCGCTTTACGGCCCTCCGTGGGTACGATGCCGCATCTTGGTGCTATGCATATATACATATAAGGTACCCGCGCACGCGTGTATATACCCTCGTCACGACATCGGCAGCCCTTAGAATAGAGAATCATCGTTCGAGCAAGATAGCGGAGCACATTCGTGTTCCGCTTTTTCTATGGAAAAAATCTAGAGCACTAGAGCTCTAGTACACTAGAATACTAGTTGAGAACTATGCGTAAGCAACTCTACATATCGCTCCTCGCCGCCATTCTGGCTCTCCCGCTCCTGACAAGAGCGGAAGAGGTCGTTGTATCCGATACGATCGAGGCGGTAATCGATTCTATCGTCGTTGACGAAGATTCGATTCCCGAGTGGTATGTCGCGCCGGTTATTCCGGAAGAGTTGCGTTCTCCGATGCGTGCTACCGCCTCCGGCTGCCTCACCGACTCGATTCTTACCTTTAACGCGGACTCTATCCTCACCGAGGCTACGATCTACGACTATGATGCTTCCAACCGCACGATTCGCACCACTATCTGGAAGTATGATGTCAACGGTGGCATCCTCAGTACCTCATCCAAAACTGAGTATGGCTTCGATAGTAGAGGAACACAAATCTACACAGCTTCCTTTACGTGGAACACGGCGACGAATAACTGGAAGGGCTCATCTAAATCTGAGTTTGTCTATAACGAGGCACATAAGATGGAGTCGCAGATTACCTATACTTGGGTCAACAACACCTGGCTTCCTCAAAATGCATATACATATGTTTGGGATGCATTAGGTCGTCAGACGGAATATACGACCTACAGCCGCGATGCAAACGTTAACCACTTAATACCCTCCACGCAGTTAGTCAATGTTTGGAATGGAACATCCACATCCCAAAAATCGCAGGAAATTTATTACACTGCCTATTCCAATGGTGCTTGGTCTGCAGGTAATCGCAAGGATTATCAGTACGACGCCAACGGAAATCAGATCGAGTATACCTACTACTCATCCTATTCCTCCGGCAATTGGATTGGATCTACCCAAGAGTTCTGGACCTACAATGCTTCTAAAAAGAAAACCTATTACGAGAAGAAAACATGGTCTAATGGCGATTGGGTCAACTCGCAGAAAGAAATATGGGAGTTCAATACTGCCGGTAAGCAGACCCTACATAAAAAGTACAGCGGAGCCGGTAGTGATTGGACAATCACGGCTAACGATAGTTCCGTATATGATGCGGCCGGTAACAACATCCTTGTGGAAAACTATACCTATACTAACGGAGTAGCAAAAGGATCGAAGAAAGAGGAATATACCTACAACGATAAAAAGAAGAAAATCAACACCTACAAATACAAGTGGGTTGCCGCAGACAATGCTTGGGTATATAACACGTGGGCTGTAACTGATTTCGATGCCGCCGGCAATGCTACAGAGACGGCGAACTATAATTGGAAAAATAACGGTTGGGTAGGCTCTGGAACCCGTACTCTCAAGACCTACAATAGCAGTAAAAAGGTTACCGAGCAAATTACGCAGACATGGCCGACGGGGGAAACCAATTGGGTAAACAAAACATGTACTACAACGACCTACTCCGGTGCGAAAACCCTGATGGAAGCATATTATACGTGGCAAGACAACGACTGGCTTGGAACATCCCGTAAGGATTATCACTATAATGCTGCAGGTTTAAATGACACCACGAAGACCTATACCAATAATGGTACCGATTGGATTTATTCAAACCGTACCATCAATACGTACAATGCCGCCGGTGAACCGATTATGACCCATAATTCAAGTTGGAACGGTACATCTTGGCAACTCATTTCGATGACTCGTACCGATAAGATCGTGGATGCTGCCGGTCATGTTCTGCTTAATGCTTCGTGGCGTTGCGAAAGCGATTCCGTTTGGATTGGCATCTCAAAGGATACAGCTGCCTATTTGGCAACTGGAGATGTTTTATATTCCGAACGTTATGACTTGTGGAGTGATAATGCCTGGGTGCCTACTTATAAAGTGGAAAACGAATATGACGAATCTAATCGTCTCACGCTTAATCAACGTTTGGATTGGGAAAGTGGAAGGTGGAAAGGACATTATCGCTATGAGTATGCTTATGACACATATGGCAATGTGATATCTTCAGCAAGTTATAACAATTGGAACTACTCATCGAGTAGTTGGATTGGAACAACCAAATCTGAAACGGAGTATGATGCATCTGGAGAACTTGAGGAATATACAATTAGTTACATATGGGGAGGAAGTGATTGGATAGTACTTAATAAGACCATTTTTACTTATGATGCGTTTAAAAATGTAATAGAGCAAATTATACAGAATTATAATAATGGTACATGGGTGAATTCGTTCCGTTACGAAAAAGCATATAAGGGAAGTAGTGTGATAAAATCTAATGATTATACTTGGGTGAATAATGCATGGCAAATAACACGTCAAAGTGAGAAAATTTTTGATAATGATGCTCAAGGTAAACTTCGTAGAGACATTACGGGCTCTTGGAATACGAGTGGTGTGGCAACCTCTTACAAAGACCTCCACTACTTCTACTCCTGCGATGCGCCCGCCAGCAACGGAAGTCAGCCGCGTACGCCGACCGATATAGAGGAGATAGACGAAAATAACGGAACCTACGAAAACAACGAAAATAACGCGCAGCCTTTCGACTCGACGCAGCCGACCTATAACCTCTCCGGACAGAGGGTTGACCCCGCCGGCTACCACGGCCTCGTCATCCAGTCTGGCCACACCTACTACCTACCGTAGCGACGGAAGGGATCGGGGCCCCCAAAAATCTGTCGATTTTTGGGGAGAGCATGGAGAAGCCAATTGAATTTTGGCTTCGAACGGAAGGAGTAGTGGGGAGCGTAACTCCGACCATAGACAGCCCGCATCGCCTGTCGAATTAGCAGAGCGGTTTCGACTTTTGCGATTGCGGAGCCGAACGCGACTAAAAGTGAAGATCAGGACAGGACCATCACGGGACCATGTACCGAGAAGGAGCCAAGAATCTTACTTTTAGAACAAAATACACCCACCCGCTGAGGGTAAGAAAAATCGGCGAAATGAACTTTGAAATATTGTGTACTTATAGAAATGAGAGAAAATTGAAAGATTTTTGCTG